>CALHBU010000234.1 GCA_937930655.1 uncultured Acidimicrobiales bacterium
GCGATCACCGAGGAGTAGATGGATCCGGTCGTTGCGTTCGACGCTCTGGTTAACGGCTCGTCGATGAAGCGCTCATAATGTCCGAGATCAAGGTCGGTCTCGCCGCCGTCATCGGTGACGTAGACCTCGCCATGCTCGAAGGGATTCATCGTGCCGGGATCGACGTTCAGATAAGGGTCGAGTTTCTGCATCGTTACCCGAAGGCCACGAGCCTTCAAGAGTCGGCCCAGCGACGATGCTGTCAGACCTTTTCCGAGAGAACTGACTACGCCCCCGGTGACGAAGATGTGCTTTGTCATCGACGCTCCTGTTGCTCCGCTCGATGCAACCTAGCGGATCGGCCGGCCCGTCTTGCGCTTCAGCCCCGATTGGACTCAAGCTCAGGGCATGACTGCCCAGACTTTCACCGCCCTGTTGCTCGAACAATCCGAAGGAGACAACGGCAAGCCGGCCTATTCCTGTGCGGTCACCGAGGTTCCCAACGACCAGCTTCCCGATGGCGACGTCACCGTTGCCGTCGACTATTCGTCACTCAACTACAAGGACGGCATGATCCTCCAGGGGATCGGTCGGCTCGTTAACGACTATCCCCACGTACCCGGTGTCGACCTGGCCGGCACCGTCGAGACGTCCGACGACGCCCGCTTCTCACCGGGTGACAAGGTCGTCCTGACCGGTTGGCGGGTCGGCGAAGTCTGGTGGGGCGGCTACGCCACGCGGGCCCGGGTCAAGGCTGACTGGCTGGTCCCGATCCCCGAAGGCATCTCGACCAAGCAGGCCATGGCCATCGGCACCGCGGGCTTCACCGCCATGCAGGCGCTGGTCGCGTTGGAACAACACGGACTCGATCAGGGGCAACCATTGCTCGTAACCGGAGCATCGGGCGGCGTCGGCTCTTCGGCCATTCTGTGGGGCGGTCTAGCCGGCCATCATGTGGTGGCATCCACCGGCCGACTGGAGAATTCCGACGAGCTCACCACCCTCGGTGCCGCCGAGGTGATCGATCGCAACGAACTGTCTGAGAAGCCCACCCGTCCCCTCTCGTCCGAACGCTGGGCCGGGTGCATTGATGCCGTTGGCGGCGACACGCTGGCTCATGTCCTCACCGAGATGATGCAGGGAGGATCGGTCGCAGCCTGTGGCCTGGCCGGTGGCAACGGGCTTGACACGACTGTCATTCCGTTCCTGCTCCGGGGCGTGAACCTCCTCGGGATCGACTCGGTTATGGCCCCGTTTGCCGAGCGGACAGCGGTGTGGGGCCGGATCGCCGATGTGATCGACGGAGCAAAGCTCGACTCGCTCACCACCGAAGTGGGGTTGGCCGACCTGCCAGCTCTTGCACCGCAGATCCTGGCCGGACAGGTCAAGGGACGAACCGTTGTGCGCACCGGCGCAGCATCGTGAGCAAGTTGGAGGTCTGCGACCCGACAGAAGTTGGATTCGACCCCCGACGGCTGGCCGCCATCGATGAGTTCATCGCCAGCAAGTACCTGTCAGCTGGCCTGTACCCGGGATTCACCCTCCTCGTTAGCCGGGGAGGCAAGGTGGCCCACCTCTCCTGCCAACAGTTCAACGAAGATGCCATCTTCCGCATTTTCTCGATGACCAAGCCCATCACCTCGGTGGCGCTGCTGTCGCTGTACGAACAAGGCCTGTGCAAGTTGGGCGATCCGGTCTCGGAGTACATTCCGGCCTTTGCCGATCTCCGAGTTTTCGAAGACGGAACGCCGACGAACTACACCACTCGTTTCCCCGAGCGGGAGATGACTGTCCAGGATCTCCTCACTCACACCTCAGGTCTGACCTACGGGTTCATGGGTCGACACCCCGTCGATGCGATCTACCGTCATCGGGGCATCGATCGACTGGCCGGCAACTCCCTGGAGGACATGTGCACCCTGCTTGGCGACGTACCACTTCTCTTCTCTCCGGGAACCCAGTGGAGCTACAGCGTCGCCACCGACGTTTGCGGTCGGTTGGTCGAGATCATCAGCGGCCAATCGCTCGATGACTTTTTCCAGCAGCGGATTTTCGACCCTCTTGGTATGGCCGATACCGGGTTCTGGGTCGACGAAGCGAAAGCCGATCGGCTGGTGCCCAACTACGCCGAACCCAACCTCTCGCCATTCGGTGTGCCCGAGGGAGCGGTGGGCAAGATGTTCGAGATCGATGATTCCGGCCCCGACAGCGTCTACCGGTCACGACCCGACTTCCTGTCGGGCGGCGGAGGCTTGGTCTCTACCGTGGCCGACTACCACCGCTTTACCCAAATGTTGGTACGAGGCGGTGAACTGGATGGGCAGCGAATCATCGGCCGCAAGACGCTCGACTACGCGGCATCCAACCATCTTCCGACGGGCGACGATTTGGCGTCGATGGGCCAGGCAGTTTTTAGCGAGACCAACTATGAAGGCATCGGTTTTGGGCTGGGTTTCTCGGTCATGCTCAACCCAGCCAAGGCCAGAGTCACCAGTTCACCGGGCGAGTACGGGTGGGGCGGAGCGGCATCGACGGTGTTCTGGGTCGACCCCGCTGAAGACCTCACCGTGATCGGTCTCACCCAGCTGATGCCATCGTCGGCTTACCCCATCCGAACCGAGCTCAAGGCACTCGTTTACGGCGCGCTCACGTGATCCATAGGTTCACCTCGTGAACTTCGGCGGCCACATTGCTGTTGCGTCGATCGATCGGCACGAGCCGCTTTTCTGGCTTGGTAGTGCCCTTCCTGACTTGGCTGCGATGGGTCGATTTCGGCTCCTCGGCTCGACAACAGAACCGCTTGTTGAAGCCGGGATTCGCTTTCACCACGACACCGACAGCGCCTTTCATGGCCACCCCTGGTTCATCGCCACCCAGCGCCGACTCCAGGAGCAGCTTCAGTCCGATGGTCTGGGCCGAGGTCCAGCCCGAGCTATCGCCCATGTCGGACCCGAGCTTCTTCTCGATGGCGCCCTCGACCACGAGAGTCGAACGGCCGAAGCGCTGGCCGCCATCGACGGTGTCGCCGATCGACTAGTCGGATTGGTGCCCGGCGAGCACCAGCCTCGGTGGCTCGAGCATCTCGATCGGCTCCACTCCACCTCAGCGACTACCGACAATGACGACCCCGAGGCTGTCGCGGCCCGGCTCTACCGCATGTTGGCCCGGCGCTCCCGATTGGCGTTCGATTCCACCCACCTCTCGATGGTGGCCGGCCGTCTGGCAACGGCCCAGCCAGCTATCGAAGAAAAGGCAGAACCGTTGGTGGTCGAGCTGGCCGAGCAGCTAGGGAGCCCTCCAGCGAGCGCAACCGCTGGCTGATTACTCGGCCTTCAGAGCAGCCGCCTCGGCCAGCAGTTCTCTTGCATGCTTTCGGGCCGTCTTGGAATCGGGCTGTCCCGACAGCATCCGAGCCAGCTCGGTCTGCCGCTCCTTCGGGTCCAACAAACGAATCTCGGAGACAGTGTCGTCATCGCCCTGCCGTTTTTCAACCAGCAGATGGGCGTCGGCGAACGCTGCGACCTGCGGCAGGTGGGTAACAACCAGCACCTGGTGCCTGTCGCCGAGCGCTGCGAGTGAGCGACCCACTGCCAAGCCGGCCTGGCCACCAATACCGGCATCGACCTCATCGAACACCAGGATCGGCGGCGCCTCGGACAGAACGCTACGAAGGGCGAGCATGGCCCGGGCCAGCTCGCCACCTGACGCCACCCGAGAAAGTGGTTGGAGAGGCGAACCGGGGTTGGCCGAAAGGAGGAAGACCACTTGCGATCCGTCGTCACCGTCCACCTCGACACCGACATCGGCCTTCTCCATGGCCAGCTCGGGCAGGTGGGAAGCAATTGCGGCGGCGAGCGCGGGCGCGGCCTTTTCCCGCTCGGTGCGAACTCGGTCTTGGGCAACGGACAGCTTCTTCCTGGCCTCGACCAGCTGACCATCGAGGGCGGCCGCCCTCTCGTCATGACCTTCCAACTCGTCGAGCCGTTGCCGGAGGGCTGCGTGCTCGGCCATGACTTCGGCCAAATCGTCGCCGTACTTTCGACACAGCTGCTGCAACAGATGGCGCCGGCTTTGCAGCTGGGCGAGCGCTTCTGGATCTTGTTCGATGCCATCGGCAATGGCCCGGATTGCGTCGACCAGGTCGTCCATCTCGGCCAGGATGTCCCGAAGCCGAGATGACTCGTTGACGAACGGATGACGACCCTCCAAACGGGCCATGGCGCTGGCAATCTGCTCCCGGGCCCCGGAGTCGTCCCCCAAAAGAGTGAGGGACGCGTCAGCCGCCTCCTGATGCTCGACCGCGTTGGCCAACGTTTCGCTCGTCACCAGCAGTCGGTGGTCTTCGTCGGGCCCATCGATGGCCGCGTCGTCGAGTTCCCGTACTTGATATCGAAGGACATCGAGCTCCCGCGCTCTCGATCGCTCGTCTCCTCCCAGCTCTTCCAATGCCTCCAAGAGTTCGTTGAGGGTCTGCCGGCAGTCGAGCAACTCCTCGAGGTCGATCCGTCCGAACTGATCGAGGGCACCCCGCTGGGCGTCCACTCCCAACAGCGATTGATGGGCATGCTGTCCATGCAAATCGACCAGTCGGGCGCCAACATCAGCCAACGCCGAGACGGTGGCCGGCCTTCCGTTGATGTAGGCCCGCGATCGGCCATCGGCCGGCACCACCCTGGTGAGCACAATCTCCTCACCATCAAGATCAAAACGGCCATCGACGGTGGCCTCTGCTGCCCCCGGCCGAACCAGGCCGGGCTGCGCCCTGCCACCCATCAGAAGGTCGATGGCGTCAACCAGCAGTGTCTTACCGGCCCCGGTTTCACCGGTGAGGGCAATAAGGCCGGCAGGCAGTTGGAGCGTCACCGAATCGATGACGCCGAGATCAGAAACGGCTAGTTCGAGCAACATTGGAGGACCATTCTTCCCTACCGGTCTGACAGTCCGAACTTCTCTTTGAGGATGGTGTGAAAATCTCGGTCTCCCCGAACCAGGAAGCGAGCCCGCTGGTCCGATGCTCGACACAGGATGGAACCACCCGGCTCGAGGTGAGCCACAGCCCTGCCATCCACCGCCACCGTTCCATCTCGATAGCCGCCGACGGTGAGCCGCACCTCAGTGGACGGGGCCAGAACCAGCGAGCGATCGAACACCATGTGAGGAGCCACTGCGCTGAGCAGCAGGGCATCGAACTCCGGCTCGACAATCGGACCACCGGCCGAAAGCGAGTACGCGGTACTTCCCGTCGGGGTGGCAACAATGACCCCATCAGCGAGATAGCTGGTGAAGTGACGGCCTGAGATCGAGGCATCCACCGCAACAGAACGGGTATTGGTGGCGGCCACTAAGACCACCTCGTTGAGGGCCAGATTGCTGGTCTGCGACCCGTTGCTCTCGACCGAAACCTCAAGCAGCATGCGTTCCTGAAGACGAAGTCGACCCTTGTGCCAGTCGTCGAGCGCTGGTTCCAGCTGCGACGGGTCGACCTCGGTGAGGTAGCCGAGCTGACCGGCATTGATGCCAAGCACCGGCACCTCATGCCGAACCGTCAGGTGAACGGCCCGCAACATGGTTCCATCGCCACCAAGACTCACACACACGTCAAGATCCCGACCGAAATTCGTCTCGTCAACGCCAAGCTCGGGCACACCAGCCAACGCTGCGTCGGTGCTGGGCAGCGCAACATCAACGCCCACTCCCTCACACCACGAGCCAACTCGTCGGGCCAGGTCCGCTACTTCGGCTCGATGGTGGTGGAGCACCATGCCAAGCTTCACGAAGCCACCGTCCGGTCGGCTGCAACGGTTGCTTCCCCGACGGCAGCCGCAACCGCAGCCGCAACGTCAACGGCTAACGGTTGGCCGCCCACCACAAAGTGGGCAATGAACTCTACGTTGCCGTTCGAACCGGTCACCGGCGAAGCCATGACGTCCAGCATGGCAGCTCCCGCCTCCGCTGCCGCGGCTTCGACCTCACCAATGACCCTCCGCCAGATCGCAGGGTCGGAGATAACGCCCTTGCCCCTGGAAGCCTCCTGGCGGCCGGCCTCGAATTGTGGCTTGATGAGCAGCAGCAGAGAGGTTCCGGAGTCGACCAAACCGATGAGAGCCGGGATGACCTTGGTCAGGGAGATGAACGACAGGTCGCCGACCACCAACGCCGGCTGCGGTTCCAGCTCCTGGACAGAGCGGATATCGGTTTGTTCCTGAACCAACACCCGATCGTCGTGACGAAGTTTCTCGTGCAGTTGGTTGGTACCTACATCGATGGCATGGACCACCGTTGCTCCCCTCTGGAGCAGGCAGTCGGTGAAACCCCCGGTCGACGAACCGGCGTCGAGGCAGACCAGCCCGGTGGGGTCGATCTGGTATCGGTCGAGTGCTCCCACCAGCTTTCCACCGGCCCGGCTGACAAAGGGTGGTGTGACCAGAAGCTGCAGATCTTCCGATGGAAGCACCTGCCTGGCCGCCTTGTCGGCAACAGACCCTCCAACCAGAACCTGGCCTTCGGTCACCAATCGTCTGGCCTGTTCACGGCTGGGGGCCAAGCCTCGCCTCACCAGTTCGGCATCGAGTCGTCGGCGTCCGGCCACTGGGCCAAGGTAGCGGCAGTTCAGCGAAGCTGTAGCGGTGCCCGATTGTTCCAACCGGGACGGTCTGGGGCGCTTCCGACCGGATAGGCCACCACGACCCAATGAAGGTCGACATCGGCCGATTCGACCACGACCAGCCGCTCGGCGGCTGGCGATGCAGGGCCTTCGATACGCCCGTTCCACAACAGAAAATACTCATGGGGCGACAGGATCTCGTTGGCCACTAGTTCGCGCCCCGATTGGCCCGGGGTGCCCACGAAAACCAGGAGGTTCTGAGCCCGCTGAGGCGAATCGTTGATACCCAGCACGTCAATGTTCATCGGCCGATCGCCGGTCCGAAGAACCGCGGTACCGGCACCGCGACCACAGGCAAAGGTCGTTCCGACCGGATACGCCCGGCCGATACCGGCCAGTGGCTGCATGGTTCCTGTTTGGTTGATGTACTCAGCACTTTCGCTGAAGCCGATCATCAACGCACCTCGGGTCAATCCCGCAGCCAATCGACCACCCCAGTACTCGGCGCCGCCGCTATCGGCCTGCCGGCCGAAGATATTCTGATAGAGGAGATCGATGAACTCTCCGTCGTCCAGGGAGCCGTACCGAGCCAGAAACTCTGGCGACGCGGCGAACGCGTCGGAGATCTGTCGCAAGTTGCGGTCGCCCGACATGTACCGGTTGGTCCAGTAAGCCACGCCACTTTCGTCAGGAGCACGCAGGAAATAGGCCGAGTAGAGCCGGTGGATGGAGTCAGTGACCTCCGGACAGCCCGGGTCAGCGACCGGCGGCGGTAAGGCATCGGCCGGCGCCGAGCTCAGCGCGGGACCGCCAGCGAAAGCGAGAGCCACCACCAACGGAACTGAAGACAGCCGCAATCCTCGATGATTCCCGACTCTTCCCACCCACGCTCTCCACACTCCACTCAGAGTAGTGATGCGAACGCATTACGTGCCTTGGGAGAATGTACCGGTTACCGCAGGAAGTCTGGGGTCCCCGCTGGGTCGTCCCACCCCGGCCGATCAGCAGCAATGGCCGTCGGATAGAAGACAACGGTCCAGTGACTCTCCGTATCAGGGGCGGTGATCCGCAATTGGCGAGTATCGGCCCCAAACGCGGTCGCTGGGTTGGCGGCAATCGGCCAGCTGAGCACGAACCCATCGGGCTGAATGGTGAAGTCGAAGAGCCGGATGATGGCTTGGCCGCTGCCGTTCACCGTGTCGACAACGACTCGGGCGTCGGCATCGTTGGCATTCACTCCCAGAACGTCGAATCGTTGGGCGCTGCGAGGCTGATCGACGGCGAACTCTGCACCTCCCTTGCCACAATGCCAGGTTGTCCCGACCGGGTAGATGCGGCCATACCCGGCCAGCGACCGTACGGTCACCGTCTTCTCGACGTACTCTTTGCTCTCGCTAAACCCGATCATCATGGCGCCGCGGGGATAGCCACCGTCGAGCTCTCCCTTCCAGAATGCGGCGCCGCCGGCATCAGGATCGCGGTCGAGCACGTTCTGATAGACCAGCTCAACGAACTCCTCGTTGTTGAGTGACCCGTAGGTCTGGATGAACTCCGGTGATTGCTCGAAGGCTTGGGAAATCTGGCGAATGTTGCGATTGCCCGACGAGTATTCGTCGACCCAGAAGGCAAATCCTCCCTGGTCAGGGTTACGAAGGAAGTAGGCCGAGTAGAGCCGCTGAACCGAATCGGTCATCTCCGGACAGACGCCAACCTGCGCCCCCGCTACCGGGCCGGCGGGCGCAACCGAAGCCACCACTGAACCAAGCAGGAAGATGGTGATTGCAAAACATCGCTTCACGGAGCCCTCCAAGGCCAGGGCCGCACAACTGCAGCCGCCGACCCACGGTAGCAACCGTTGACACAGGGAGAAACAATCAAAAACTGTGGGCGGTCACCATGGCCAAAAGGTCGGCGGCGACCACGTCGGGAACAGGATCGATCGGCAGATCGGCCGGCTGGGTGATGCCACTGAACACCAGCCCGAATTGATAGCCCAGCGTGCGGGCAAAGGCGCCGTCGGTCTCAGGCCTGTCGCCTACCATGATGCCGTCGTCGCCATATCGGGCGGTGACCAGAGCAGCCACCGGGGCCTCGGGCTTGCCAGCCACGAGCGGCTCGACGCCAGTTGCCGTGCGGACCGCAGCGACGAGCGCCCCCGCACCGGGGTAGATGCCGTTCTCGTGGGGATAGGTGGTGTCGGTATTGGTGGCGATGAACCGTGCCCCACCAAGAATGGCTTGCACTGCGGCTCGCAGCCGGTCGTAGCTGAGGTCCCAATCGAGGCCGACAATCACCGCATCGGCTTCAACCGCCTGCTCGGCCCCGACAAGCGAGGCGCCTCGGTCCTCAACCGCCTCGATCAGCCCAGGACCGCCAAACACAAAGACCCGTTCTCCGGCCTTCACCAGAGACGCCCCGGCTTGAGCCGAGCTGATCACGGCTCCCTCAGCCGGAATGCCAAACGAGGCCAGCTTGGCCTCTTGCTGGGCGATGGGACTGAACGAATTGTTGGTGACGAACACAACGGTCCGGCCGCTGGCTCGCAGCGCCCCAACTGCCTCCGCCGCCCCGGCAATGGGGTCCTTCCCTGTCCACAAAACCCCATCGAGGTCGAGGGCCCACGTGTCGGGGGCGGTTCGAGCCCCGGCGGAAGTCATGGCACGACTCTAGGTCTCGAGACTCTGGATGACGGCTGACAATGCCCGTCGCACTCGACCCGGGGTGGCGATGACGACGGTGCTGGCTCGGACATCGACCCGGCTCGCCAGTTGCCCACCGCCTCGGTAAAACCGACGATGGACCTCGCCGACCACCAGCGTGCCTCTTCCTTCTTCTACCTTCGGCCGCTTCTCGGGCGGACCGATCCAGGTGACGGGTATTGACTGGCGCGAACCGGCGCTACTCGGCACCCTCACATCGAAGGTGAGCAGCAGGTCACCCGACGGCAAGGGCTTGGTGGATGGGCTGTTGCTGACTTCGCCTAACAGGACAGCCTGATTTAGATAGTGATCGGTAGACGGATGCGACATGGTCTTCCCCTCTGACCCACGGCCAGGTTGGTTTCGGTGAGGGGGAAGGGACTCGCTACCTAACGGAGGTTACCGATCCGCTGTGACACATCGCCCAGGCCGGGTTCGAATCGCTCGATGTCTTGGAACAAGCGCTTTGCTCGCTTGAGGTCGCCGGCCCGTTCCAGCAGGTCGGCCATGGCGTACCAACGACGAAGATGATGGGGTTTCGGCTTCTTGGGCGCTTTGGGGCCGGCTTCCAGTAGTCTCAGCGCATCCCTGAGTTTTCCCTGGTCAGCGAGGGCCCCGGCGGCCACGATGCGGCCTTCCTCGACCAGCTCTGCCGAGGGAGATTCCTGGCCGAGCTCGCGCCAAAGGTCGTCGACCTTTGCCCATTCTCGTCTGGCTCTGTAGCAATCGGCCAAAACCGGGTGCTGCTCCACGCTGTTGGTCATCAACTCGAAGCGCTCGAGCTCGCGGATCGCCTCTCGCCACTTTCCTTGGCGATACAGGCTCAATCCCAATAGTTCAGCCACCTCGGAGGCCCCGGGCGCGAGCTTCTCGATTGATTGCAGCATTCGTTGGGCGTCGCCGAAGCGCTCCCGTTCGAATGCGGTGGCGGCTTCAACCAGGCGCCGCCGCACCTTGCTTTCAGTGTCTTTCGCCACCCCGGTGAACTGCACATCAGAGACATCGACGGTCGAACCGCCGCGCTTGCGCTTCCGTTTCTGGGGCTGTTGCTCCTCGTGGACCCGCTCGACCACCGGCGTGTCCCGGATAACCGGAGGTGGAGGAATGCGCTTTCCGCCTTTTCGTGAGTTCCC
>CALHBU010000235.1 GCA_937930655.1 uncultured Acidimicrobiales bacterium
GCCCAGTTCACATGATCGCCAGCACCGGCGGAATCAGCCGTCAATGTGATGGTGATCGGCACCGACGTGTCAGCCGCCAACGGACCACCCGAATAGGTCGCCGTCCCATCACCATTGTCAGTCCACGCTCCGTCATTAAGAACGAAACCGGCAGGCAGATAATCAGTCACCTCAAACGAAGCAGCATCGACCAGGCCCTGGTTAAACACCGTGATCGTGAACGTCACATCGGAGCCAGATTCGATGACACCATCGGCCGCGTTTCCAAACGTGTCCGAGGTGTAGACCTTGGTAAGCGCGAGATCGTAGGGAAGGGAATAGCCAGCGTCGAAGGAGTGATCGTTCTGACCGCTTCCTCCGGTGGTGAGGGTGATGCGATCGCCGACGACATCAGAATCGTTCAAGTCGGCAGTCGAGCCGGCACCAGTGTTGGCCGTTGTCTCACTCAGATCAGAGGGCAGCGCACCGCCGGGCAGGGCCGTTGTGGTTGAGCTGACATCAAATTCGATCTCGTAGCCGGTATTCGTAAGGAGACCATCGGTTGTGTCGAAGTAGTATTCACCGTTGGCGTCGGTCGTCGTAGTCGCCACCACAGTCGTGCCATCGGATTCGTAGAGCGTGACGGTGACTCCTGCCAACGGAACCTCATCAGGATCCTGCACACCATCTTGATCGAGGTCGAGCCAGACAAAGTTGCCGATCTCAAGAGGCGATGGGCTGCACGGCTCGCCGCTGAAAACCTCGACATCGCCCGCGATGCCTTTGGGGTCGTTTGGCGTGCCGTAGTCGATGGCGCCGAGCGGACTGATCGGGGTCCCGGCCGCATCGGCTTCGTGAAAGACCGTCAGGCCATGCGGCCCTGCTTCGGAGAGGGCGTCAGCGGTAGTAATGGCGTAGTCGACTGTCCCGTCAGGGCGCTCGTAGTAGCCGACACCACCGTAGTTATCTTCCAAACCGGCGTCGCCGGTCACGGTGACGTCAAGCGCTCCGTTGTCTCCGTCGAAGATTCCTGCCCCGTTGGCCGTGAGCACATGGGTTTGACCGCGGTGGTTGTAAGCCGAATGGGGGCTGTCGTTGCAGCCGACCCGGATTCCGGCCAGCATCTCACCGCTTGGCAGCAACTCCAGATCCGACACGTAGTAGTGAGGATCGGTGTTGAGCCAGCCCGGGAGAGGTTCACCGCTGTTATTGATCAGGATGGTCTGGTTGAGCGTCTCCGACGCGTGGTTCTCAAACACGGTGACGCCACCGACGGTGGACGTGGTGCCGGAGAACGCCCCGGCCGCGGTCAGGTCGATCGACCACACCTCGAGCCCAAACACGGTTCCGAAGTACAGGCGAGTGCCGTCGGCACTTAGCTCGAGTCCGTACGGAATCTGGCCATTGGCCATACCGGCCGTACCATCATCGGTTTGGTCAGGGTCGTAGGCATCCAGGATGTTCCCGGCCATATCGACCCGGTAGATGAAGCCGTCTTCCCAGCTCGAGACAAAGAGCTGATCGTTGGTCTCGTCATAGACCACGTTGCCGAGACCGACGCCCGTGGTACGAGGTGCGCTCAAGCTGTCGGTCTCGCAGTCAACATGACTGAAGGTGGCGGCTTGCTGAGGAATCTGAACAAAAACAGTTGGTGCACCAGTAACCGCATCAAGCTGGTAGACGGTTCCTGCTGCCCCGACGTCGTTGGCACCCCCGCCGATGTTTCCGTACTGGATGATGGCCGGCACGTTCCCGGCAACGGCGTCGGAGTAGAACTCATGGGAGTAGTTACTCGACGCAGAAGCGAACATGTCACCTCGCTGGCTGTCTATGGCGACACCGAAGATGTTGCCCAACTGGTCGATATGCCAGTCGGGATGATGAAACATGGTCACCGTGCTGGTGACGTCCGCCCGGCCTGACGCGGGGACGGCATTGGTGATATCGATCAGGCCAAAAGCGTCTTTCGGATACGCTGGATCGACTACGGCCGAGCAACTCACTGCCGCGTTGTAGGTGTAGAGCAGGGCCCCAGAAGGCGGAGCGGCGTCGCAATCCACCGGCTCGTGCACACCCAGATCAATACCGGTGGTCTCGGGCGTTGCGAAGGTAATTGATGTCTCGGAGTCGGGGCCCGCTGGGCCGTCGCTCCAACCGGTGGGAAGCGTCGTGAACTCGACTCGGTAGGGCGTCGAGTCGGTTAGACCGCTCAAGGTATAGGCACCCGAACTGTTGGTTATCGCTGTGGCCGCCGCCGCGCCTGCTGCGTCGAACGCGGTAACCGTCACACCAGGTACGGGAGGCTCGCCATCGTTCGTGCCGTTGCTGTTGAGGTCGTTGAAAACCACACCAGAAATATCACCGGGCGCGGCCGATGACGGCTCGGTGGTCACAATTCCGAGACTGGCCGCCAGAACTGCCATGACACTGACAATGCGAAGAATTCGAGAATCGACGTTCGCCCTGAACATAAGTTTCCTAACGATCTCTTGCGATGTGATCGGGCACACACGACAAGGCCCGACCTATCTCTCTCGGCCGTCGTCCTCGTTTTGCAAGGGATTCGTCTGCGACTGGCCAAAAGGCCTATCCAGAGGTGGTGGAAACATGTCGAAGCAGCGCCGCTAGGGCGCTAGCTGCAAGAAGGAACTGATTCAGAGACTGAAACTACGAGTTCAGGCGTTCCCAAGCTTCAAGACTGGTCTCCGCCATCGTTCCATGATCGCGGGCAATAGCCGCCGTTTCCTTGTCCGGGAGACGTCCAGCGATGGCGATGGCCGCGAACCGGTTGCCGGCGAAGTAGCCGACATAGCGATCGACCGGGAAGAACCCTTTGAGATCGGCCGGTGCTGAAGCGCTTGGAGTCCATGGTCCGGGATCGACGGGGTCAAGCTCAAGGCCCTTCAAAGCGGCCATAACCTCGGCGTCTGTCGTCCGGTCGGCGAAGTCGCGACCGTTGTACCGATAGACCTCCTCACCATCGGCGCCTATGACAACCATGGCTGGCAGGGCAATCCCGCCTCGGTCGTCGGGGTCGAACAGGTCGAGGCTTTTGAGAAGGTTCTCACCGCCGGGATCGGCGACCAACTGGACGTGTTCGAGCTTCCATCGGTCGGCCATTCCGGCCTGGCGCTCGTCCTCGTTCACCGAAACGGCAATGACCTCAGCCCCGGCACCGTGAATGTCCTCAATTGTCGATTCCAGCCGCACGAGCTGGGCGCAACAATATGGTCACCAATCGCCTCGGTACGTCATGAGGATGATGGCCCCCGAAGAACGGCGAAGATTCAGAACGTCGGCATACATGCGTCCAGTGTCGCACACGTTTCCCTATCGGTTGCCTGCCCTCGGTTTGCCTAGTGGGCGTTGGCCGTCCACGCCTTGTGGAGTTCGGAGTACGGGCCATGCTGGTCAACCAGCTCTGCGTGGGATCCCTGCTGCACCAGCCGGCCCTGGTCAAAGACCAAAACCACATCAGCGGACTCTGCGGTAGCAAGTCGGTGGGCGATGCTCACCAGGGTTCTTCCATCCGCCAGCCGAGCGAGGCTCGAAGTCAACCTCCTGTCGGTCTCAGGGTCGACCGACGACGTCGCTTCATCCAGGATCAGAAGCCCTGGGTCGGCGACGGCTGCCCTGGCAAAGGCGACCAGCTGTCGTTCGCCGACCGAGAGATCAGAGCCGCGATCCCCTACCACTGTCTGAAGCCCGTCAGGAAGGGTGGCCAACCACGGTTCCAATCCAAGCAAATCGAGAGCCGCCGTCACATCGTCATCGGTCGTTCCTTCCCGACCCAACCGGATGTTCTCGTCGATTGTCGTGTTGAACAGGAAACCGTCTTGAGGGACCAGACGAACCGATTCCAGTCGTGACGACCGCTCGACCTGGTCGAGCGGGATTCCGCCAAGCTCGATGGAGCCAGCGACAGGATCGGCCAAACGCATCAGCAGCTTGGCGAACGTGGTCTTTCCCGAACCGGTCTCGCCAACGACCGCCACCTGAGCGCCGGGATCAATCCGCACCGTGACGTCATGGAGAACCGCCTTCCCGCTTCGGTATGCGAAGGTCACGGCGTCGGCATCGATCCCCAACGGGCCAGTATCCAGTGCGACACCGTTCTGTGGTTCATGGAGATCCACCGGATGGTCGATCAGATCGAGAACTCGACGCCATCCTGCAACCGCCTCCTGGACGGTGTTCAGCGTCTCCGATAGCTCGGCGGTGGGTGTTGCGATCAAGGTCGTCAGAAAGAGAACTGCCACAAACGAGCCGGCAGTCAAACCGAGCGAGTCGCGCCAGAACACCCCAACAGCAAGCATGGTGCTGAGCACTACGGCCGAGAAGAAGTCGCCGATCACATAGACCGTTGCCCCGTACCGGGCAGTGCGAAGTCCGGCCCGGTATCGGAGTTGCGAAGCGTGGAGCATTCGCCGTCGACTGCGAGGTTCGGCCCCGTAGGCCCGAATCACCTCGGCGCCGCCCAGGGCCTCCCCGAACTCGTTGAGGGTGTCTCCCACCGCAACCCGCAAGCTGCTGTGGGCCCGCAACATCCCGCGTTGCATTGCTCGAAGTAGTGGAAGGATCGGCAAAAACAGTAGGAGCGAGATGACGGCCATTGGCCACGAGTAGAAGGCCATCAGTGCGAACACTCCGGTCAGGACTATTGGCTGCACGACCCATGCGAACAGGCCCCAGTCGACGAAACGCGAGAGTGCATCGACATCGCTGGTGACACGAGCAGTAAGCGAACCGGTGTGCTCCTCGTTGTGGTCGGCCATCGACAAACGATGGGCAGCGTCGAATGCTCGCACTCGGAGGTCTCGCAGAGTCTCTTCGGCCCGAACAATCAACCTTCGTTGGGCCACGACGGTGAGCACTCCGGACACGCCAACAACGGCAAACCCGAGAGCCACCAGAACAACGACTGTTCCACTTTCGACCGTCCCCGAAGACAACCCGCCCCGGTCGATGGCCAATTGGATGATCACCGGTACAGCCATCTGGGCAACGGCCACGGTGAGGCCGAGACCGACCGTCACCGGTAGCCCCCGAAGGAGTTGCGGCGATCCGGAGAAACCTCGTCTCAAAACGGCGAACGCTGACGTTGGAGCTGTCATCGATTACTCGTCGGCGTAGGCCATGACAAGTGACCGGTAGTCATCGTCGGCCAGGAGTTCATCGTGGGGCAGGAAGGCCACGAGCTGGCCAGCCCGAAGAAAGAGCACCCGGTCGGCAAGTCGGATGGTCGACAGGCGATGAGCAGTCAGCACCACGGTGCTGGATCCTGCCGATCGAATGCCGTTGAGGATTCGTTGTTCGATGACGGGGTCGACCGCGCTGGTGGCATCATCGATGATCAACAGGCCTTGGTCGACGAGCAGAGCTCTTGCCAGTGCTACCCGCTGTCGTTGGCCACCGGACAAGGTGACTCCCCGCTCGCCCATAACGGTGTCGTATCCAATCGGAAGCTGGTCGATGAAGGTCGATATCTGGGCTGCCCGTGCCGCCTCAAAGACCTCGGCATCGCTGTAGGCCTCCGCCAGGTCGATGTTGGACCGAAGCGTGTCGGCAAAGAGGAATGCCTCCTGGAAGGCCAGTGTCGGCGGAACACCTCCGCTGGTGATCCTCCCTTTCGTGGGTTGGAGGAGGCCAGCGAGAAGAAGGCACAGGGTGCTTTTGGCGGCTCCGGTTCTGCCAACGATGGCGACGATTTCCCCCGGTTCGATGGTGAGGCTGAGATTGTCGATGGCCGGGCGGGAACCTTCCTTTGCATCAGCGTGCTGGTAGCTGACAGAGGCCAACGACACTGACGCTGGTGAGCGATCGGTGCCGTGTCGCGCTACCGGTGTCGGAGTCGATGGCTCTCCGGCAATCAATGAGGAAAGTCGTCGCCACGCCACCACCGAGGGAGCGAGGCTCTCCAGAAAGAAACCGAAGACTCTGACCGGTACCGACAGAAGCGAAAAGAGAGCGGCTACCTGCACGACTTCACCGGCTGACATGGCGCCCGCCCTGACCCGGAAAGCCGACACCAGAATGGCAACGAGGGTTCCGAACACAGGCAACACATCAAGGGCGGCGTCGACGAATGCCCGGAGGAATCCGACTCGGACCCGTGCGTCCTGCAACTGGGCCGATGCTGCATCGAACCGCCGGTGCTCTCGGTCGGCCAAACCGAGAGCCTTGACGATGAGCGAACCACCAAAACTCTCGTGAGCAATAGACGAGACGTGGCCAACTCGTTCCTGAGTCTCCGCCATCGGCTCCTGCACCCGTGAGCTGTACCACCGGTTCACCATCGTGACGAGGGGGAACACGACGAACGCGATGCCGGCCATGAAGGGGTCGACTAAGACAAGAGCGATCCCGGAGAAAACAGCGATGAAGACCACAGCAACGCTGAAAGGCAATGGGTGGAGGGATTCAACAAGGACTCTTGTGTCACTGTCGACGTGGGCCAGAAGCCGACCTTGGGGCTGGGCTCGCACCCAAGACGCCGGCCGGTCGAGATATTCATCGGCCAACCGACCGCGAGTTCTTCGTTGGACTCGTTCGGAAGTCATGCCGGCGAAGTACCGACGACAAACCACTCCGGTCGAACGAATGAGAGCGACCGCCAGGATGGCACCGACGCCAAGCCACACGTCACGACGAGGAGGCTCCTCGGCCCCAACTTCCAACGAGGGAAGCACCACGTCATCGACCACTCGAGCCAACACCACCGTGCCAACGACAGAAGCCAGGGCATACATCAGACTGCCGACAATGGAGACGGCCAAGACCAACCTGTGGGGACGTATCAGATGCCCGACAACGCCAAGGCCTTCCCACACATCGATCTGTTCAGGATCAATCGTCCGCGCATCATCGAGCAGCTCAGCGCCATCTGATTGTGTCGTCATGCTGGCCCTCGCAAACCTCCATGCACCGTAGTCAACCGAATCGGTCGCACCGCTTGAATATTTCTGGTGCGAGAACACCTTGTGACCAGGTCATGATTTGTCGTTGCAACGAAGGCCCCTGACCAGGGAATACCTTGGCCGCCTCCGAAATCGTCAAAGCGATCGCCGGACCGTTGCACACAGCGGGTCGACGTTCCGAAACTACCAACCGGTAATATTCCGGTGCGGGCACCCGTTCCGCGGAGAGGAAAAAATGAAACCACAATCACTCGTGAGGTTGCTCAGCATTTTGTTCAGCATCTCGCTCATCGCCGCCGCGTGTGGGGGCGACAGTGCTTCGGACGATCCCGAAGGCGAAACATCGAGCGAAACCACAGCAGGCGAAGAAGAGACCGACGAAACAACTCCTCCCGCACCCGATGAAGAGGGCAGCAGCGGCGGCACCCTCATCTGGGCCCATGAGCAAGAGCCTCCGGATCTCCACCTCGACGATCCAGCCAACAATCTCTCCATTACCTCATGGATGCGATCAGCCCTCATCGAAGGCCTCTACGGCGTCGACGGCTCGACATCCTTCTATCCGGAGCTGCTCGCCACCGAGGCCGAGGTTGTCACCAACGACGACGACAGCGTCACCATCAACTACACACTCCGCGACGGTTTGATGTGGAGCGACGGCACGCCGCTGACCGCGGCCGACCTCGCCTACACCGTCGACATCAATCTTGAAGGCTGCGACTTCGAAGCAGAAGAGAGCGGCTGCCAGTACCTGCGTGGCGACTTCACCGGCTGGGAATTGATCACCGCTTACGAGGCCACCGGCGACACCACCTTCACCATGACCCTGTCCAACTTCTACGCCGGCTACAAGCGCCTGCTCGAAGAGGTCTACGCAGCCCATGCCTTCGGCGCCGATGCCGCTGAAGTCAACGAAAATCTCCGCGAGTGGTCAAACGCCGATGGCGTTCTGCCCTCGTCGGGCCCCATGGTCTTCGGCGAGTGGGAACGTGCGGTCAGCATGAGCATGACCCGCAACGACAACTACCACGGATCGAACAGCCCCGACGCCCGCAACACTGATGTGGCGTTCGTCGACGGTGTTCTGATCAACTTCGTCACCGATACCGATGCTCAGATCAATGCCCTCAAGGCAGGCGAAGCCCACATCGTCATGACCCAGCCCCAGGTTGCCTTCGGCGAGCGTCTCTCCACCGACGAGAACTTCACTGTCGCCTCTTCGGCTGGTCCGGTCTTCGAACACTGGGGACTCAACCTGCTGAACGACCACCTGAGCGACCCGCTGGTTCGTGAAGCCCTGGCCTACGGAATCGACAAGACCGAGGTGATGGCCGGCCTGTACACGCCCCTCTTCGGCGATTCGCTTCCGGCTGAAGGTCTCGGCAACACCTACTGGATGTCGAACCAGCCAGCCTATGTCGATGCCCAGAAGACCTACGAGGGCCTGCAGTCCGACATGGCAATAGCCAATCTTGAAGCTGCTGGCTACGCCGATAGCGGCGACGGAATCTACGAGCACCCCGAGCGCGGTCGACTCACCCTTCGGGTCGGTACCACGGGCGGCAACGCCTTGCGTGAGCTCCAGCAGGAGATCATTCAAAGCCAGCTCAGCGAATCCGGCTTCGAAATCGTGATCGACAATGTCCCCGGTGGCGCCTACTTCGGAGAACGCCCCTTCGCCGACGAGGCGCTGGCCGCTTCGGCATCCGGTGGCGCCGAAGGCGATCCCACCATTTGGGACATCACCCAGTTTGCCTGGGTCGGAGGACCATGGCCCGGCGGAGTGACCGCCGCCTACCTCACCGGCAATGGCAACAACCCGTACGGGTTCGCCAACGCCGAATTCGATACACGGGCCGCTGAGTGCGATGCAACCGTTGACGATGCAGCTCGGGCTGATTGCTACAACGAGCTGAACCTGTATGTGACCACCCTCGAACTCGATGCCGAGAATGGTCTGTTCATGATTCCGCTCACCCAGAAGCCGTCCTACTACGGCTATCTCTCCAGCGTCCTCAGTGGCGCCGG
>CALHBU010000236.1 GCA_937930655.1 uncultured Acidimicrobiales bacterium
CCTGATCGAGGACATCATTGAGTTCGGCAATGACCCGGTAGTACGACAGAGGTTCGCCATCGTTGGTGAGTGCGTCGTTCCAGACATCGAACCACTCGGCTCGGGCTGCTCCGACGGCCGACTCCACAGCCGCAGTCTCTCGAGGGATACCGGTGCGGCCCTTGACCTCATCAATGAGAGCTTGAAGGGTGAGCCTGGTGTCGCCGGGTAGGCCGAGGTCGACGTTCTCGTCCTTGCCTATCTCGTCGGGGTTGTTGGTGTTCTGGATCAGATAGGCCGAGCCCGGTACACGTTGGCCATACGGCGTGCGGGTGAGGCTGGAGCCCAGCGCCAGCAACACATCGGCCGCAGCAAGCGCGGCCGCGGCCGGAGCAGTTGTGGTCATGCCGCCGGCGCCGACCGAAAGTGGGTGACTCTCGTTGAAGGCTGACTTGCCCTGCATGGTGCAAAACACGGGCGTGGCTGTGAGCTCGGCCAGCTCTTTGAGCTGAGCGGAAGCCCCGGCGAACAACACGCCACCGCCAGCCCACAGCAGTGGGTTCTCGGCACCAAGAAGCTTGTCGACCGCGGTCGCGACTGCGGCCGGATCGGGCGCCTGAAGCGAGGCGGACGGCGAGGAGTAGCTGGCGAACGCATCGTTGGGCACCTCCTCTCGGCAAACGTCGGCGGTCAGTTCGACAACCACCGGGCCAGGCACGC
This sequence comes from uncultured Acidimicrobiales bacterium, assembly GCA_937930655.1. Classification (GTDB taxonomy): domain Bacteria; phylum Actinomycetota; class Acidimicrobiia; order Acidimicrobiales; family SZUA-35; genus JAHECQ01. The sequence continues at coordinate 700 of CALHBU010000236.1, forward strand.
CATTACGCAAGGCGCTGAAGGCCCGACGCATGGCGGCGTTGATCTCACCCGATCGGTAGATCGCTTCAACCGACTTCACCACCCCGGCGTAGTTCTGCACCGCCGAATAGTTCGGCCGAACCGAGATCTCGTTGGTGTTCACCCCGCCGGGCAGAACAAGGATCGGGATGTTGTCGGCAAAGGACTGAGCCACGCCGCCCAGCGCATTCTCGGCGCCGGCCTGAGACTGGACGGCAACAACGCCAAAGGCTTGCCGGTCGCTTACTCGACTGAAGCCGTCGGCGGCCATGACCGCCCCCCGCTCGTGACGGAAGGCAATGGGCCGGATTCCGACTTTGGCCGCCGCTTCAATGAGCGGGTTGTTGGGAAAGCAGGCCAGCCACTTCACCCCTTCGCTCTGGAGGATCTGCGCAATCAGGTCGTTGCCGTTCATCCCCGCACCTTTGCGGCGGCTGAGCCGACTGTCCAGCCATCGCCACTGTTTGGGTTGATCTAGGGTTCGAGCATGACGCTTGAACAACGAATAGCGGCCATCGAAGCCAAAGACGAGATCCGTGAGGTCACGGCCCGTTACTGCCACGGTGTGGTTGACGGAGACGTCGACGCCATCGTCGACTTGTTCTGCAAAGACGGCACGTTCCGAATGCGGAACTCGTCGTTCACCGGTACCGACGAGCTTCGTGGAATGTACGAAGGTGGTGTCGGGGGCAAGACCCACAAACCGTTCATCCAGAATCACGTCATCGAGCTTCATCCCGAAGCCGACGGCTCACTGACCAGGGCCACTGGTCGATGCTCGGTCGAGATCCGGATCTTCCAGGACGGTCAGCCGATGACGGCGGCCGGTCACTATCTCGACGAGTATCGGGTGGAGGACGGACGTTGGAAGTTGTTCGATCGTTTCTACAACGCCTACCACCTGGTGCCGTGGGTCGAGGGCTGGAGCAAGTAGCGACAGCCGCAGGTCTGGCTAGTAGGCGGCCGCGCCGCCTTCGGCCGGAATGACTGCGCCGTTGACCATTCGACTCTCATCACTGGCCAGGAACAGGGCCACGTTGGCGATGTCGTCGGGGACGCCGTAGCCGAACGGGTGTCGCTCATCGATAAGGCGGGTGTTCATCTTCATCGCCGTTTCGAGCCGTTCATCCAGCGGGATGTCGTCGGTGAGTTGCATGCGGCCCTGGACTCGATCGCTGAGGATCACGCCCGGCGCGATGGCGTTGGCCCTGATGCCATCTCGCCAGTACTGACCGGCCAGCGCTTGAGTGAAGGAGATGATGCCGCCTTTGGCTGCGGTGTACACGTGCCCTCGAAAGCTGCCCTTCAAGGCCACGACTGACGTGAAGTTGACGATGGCTCCGCCGCCGGCCGTTTGCAGGTGGGGGATGGCCACCCGGCAGGCCAGAAACGTGCCTTTGAGATCGAGATCGATGGTGTGGTCCCAAACATCGAGGTCGACGTCGGTCACCGATCTATCGTCAGCTATCGAGCCACCAGCGCAGTTGACCAACGTGTTCACCCCACCGAACTGGTCGGCCGTTTCTTGGAGCGCGTCTTTTAGCTGCGTCTCGTCGGTGACGTCGACCGTTTGCCGAAGTACCCGACCACCGGCCTCCTCGACCATGTCGGCGGTAGCTGCTGCCAGATCGCCATCGATATCGGCCACTGCGACCGCCGACCCCTCCCGTGCGAACCGGATAGCCGCGGCTCGACCGATACCTGAGCCGGCGCCGGTGATGAATGTGACTTTGTCGTCGAGACGTCCCATGACGCCAGTCTCAACTATTCGGCGGCATCTGTCCCGAGCTCGCTCGAAGCTTGGCCGAGTCCGGTCGTTTGGGTCACCATGCTGGAATGCCCAGCAACTCCATTCCCGCCTCCTTCGACTTGGACGACTCCAACCTCGCAACCGGGCCGAACGGGCAGGTCGCTCACCGGGCTGGCATCGCCCACACCGAACGACTGGAGCGCAAATTGTGGTCGCCCCGCCCTGGCGTTTGGTCGGCTGTCGGGAACGGTCTCTCCAATCAGAACTTCATCGAAGGCCCGGAGGGGCTCATCTGTCTCGACACCGGCGAATCGAACCAGGAGATGGCGTGGTCGCTGGCCGAGGTCCGAAAGCACACCCAGGCGCCGGTCGTGGCCGTCATGTACACCCACTTCCACTACGTCGGCGGCACCAGGGCAGTCTTCGATGCCGAAGGTGAGGTGCCCATCTATGGGCATGCCGGGATTGAGGGCAACCTCCAGCGGATCGGCGGCGAAGTCAGTGCGGCCGCCCAACGAGGTCTGGTTCATCAGATGGCGATCCTCATGCCAACCGAAGGGCCCGATGGCACGGTGAACCTTGGGTTGGGCAAAGAGTTCCGCCACGCCGATCATGCGCCGTTTACCCGCGAAGTCCTGCTGCCGACCGACACCTTCGACCGCGAGGTGAACCTGTCGGTTGCCGGTCTCGATGTGGTTGTGACGCCAGCACCCTCCGATGCTGACGACTCGGTCACCATCTGGTTCCCCGAGTTGGGCGTAGCAGTCAACAACATCCTGTGGCCCACCCTGTTCAACGTGTTCGCCATTCGCGGTGAGGAGTATCGCGACCCCCGAATTCTGCTGACCGGACTGGACCATCTGGCCAGCCTGGGAGCCGAGCATCTGGTCGGAGCCCATGGTCCGCCGCTGTCAGGGACCGAGCGGATTGCCGAGGACATCGAGGAGTATCGGGACTCAATCCAGTTCATGTGGGACCAGACGGTGCGGGGTCTCAACCGGGGCCTGACCTGTGACGAGCTGACCGAGTTCGTCCAACTCCCCTCCGACTACGACCGGACCTACCTGACCCATCAGTACTACGGGCTTGTTGAGCATCACGTCCGCCAGATCCATGCCGGGCTGCGCGGGTGGTTCGATGGTCACGAGTCGCTTCTGTTTCCGGTGCCTCCCGTAGAGAGAGTGCAGAAACTGATTGCCGGTTTCGGTGGTGCCGACGAAGTCCGTCGCCATGCCACCGAAGCGTTGGCCGAGATGGATCTTCGCTGGGCCCTTGAACTGTCGACGTGGTTGGTTCGGGGCGAGGTTGATCAGCACGGTCGCATCGATGGCGGAACCGACGAGGACCGGGCGTTGCTGGCCTCTGTGCTTCGAGCCATTGGTCAACGAACAACCTCGGCCAACGTTCGCAACTGGGTGCTCACCCGAGCCCTCGAGTTGGAGGGTGCGCTCGATCTTGCCCGGTTCCGCACCCACCGGTTCAGCCGAAACGATGTGCTTTCCAACCCGGCCGACGTGTTCGTGCGGGCGCTGCGGGTCATTCTCGATCCGCTCCTGGCCGAGGGTGTCAACGATCACCTTCGCTGGGAGTTCGCCGATGGCACCAGGGTCGGTTTGCACGTGCGCCGCGGCGTTGCGGTGCCGACCGATGGCCAGGGAGCCGAGTTGTCATTGGCGTTAGATCTCGACACCTGGGCCCAGATCGCCTCCAACAAGCTGGCATTCAGCGAGGCGGTGGCCGCCGGGTCGGTGGTGGTCGGCGGTGACATGGGCCGAGTAACTGCGGTGTTGGCTTCGTTCGATCACGAGTCGTTGGCCTCCTGATGGCCCGTCCCACCGGGCCGAGCCTGCCCCGCCCAGCGGCGCCCTTTGAGGGAACCATCGAGCGGTTGATGGATGACTCGACGGCCGCCCCGTTTGGTCAGCCGGAGAACCCAACCGGTCCCAACGTGCTTCTGGTGCTGCTCGACGACGTTGGCTTCGGATCGTGCAGCACCTTCGGTGGCCCAATCCCGACACCGGCCGTAGACACAGTGGCCGAGCGAGGTCTTCGCTACAACCAATTCCACACCACCGCCCTCTGCGCTCCCACCCGAGCGTCGCTCCTCACCGGTCGCAACCATCACTCGGTCCACATGGGAGCCATTCCCGAGGGCTCAAACAGCTTCCCGGCCTACGACACCGTCATCCCCCGGGAGTCGGCGCTGGTGGCAGAAGTGCTCCGCCAACATGGCTACTCCACTGGTTGTTTCGGCAAGTGGCACCTCACGCCAATGTGGGAGTTCAATCCCGCCGGCCCCTACGACCACTGGCCAACCGGCATGGGCTTCGATCGGTTCTACGGCATCGTCGGGGCCGAGGCCTCGATGTACGAGCCGGCCGTCTACGACCAGATCACGCCGGTCGAGCCGTACGTCGGGCGAGACGATTATCACTTCACCGAAGACCTCGCCGACCAGACCATTCGTTGGATCCGCCAGCAGAAGGCGGCAGCCCCCGACCGACCCTTCTTCTGCTACTTCTCCACTCCCGCTGTTCATGCTCCCCACCACGTTGGGCCGGAGTGGATCGAGCCGTTCGAGGGCATGTTCGACGATGGTTGGGATGCGCTCCGGGAGACCATTCATCAGCGTCAGCTGGATCTCGGTGTCATTCCTCCGGGAACCGCTTTGACCCCTCGACCCGACGAGATCCCCAGCTGGGACGAGTACCCCGATCGGTACAAGCCGGTGGCCCGCCGGCTCATGGAGGTGTTCGCCGGTTTTCTGGCCCACACCGATGCCCAGGTCGGGCGGGTCATCGAAGCCATCGATGACATCGGCGCCGGCGACGACACCCTGATCATCTACCTCACCGGCGACAACGGAGCATCAGCTGAGGGCACCATCCACGGCGCTTGGAGCGCACCGTCGTTCCAGAACGGCATCCCCGAGGAGCCGGAGTGGCTGCTCGAGCACATGGACGACTTCGGCACCGAGCGATGCGAGAACCACTTCAACGTTGGTTGGGCCTGGGCCCTCGATGCGCCGTTCCAGTGGATGAAGCAGGTGGCGTCTCACTTCGGTGGCACCAGAAATGGCCTCGCCATTTCGTGGCCCAATGGCATTGCCGACGCGGGCGGTCTTCGCAGCCAGTTTCATCACGTCATAGATCTGGCCCCGACCATCCTGGCCGCGGCCGGAATCGAGTCGCCGGCCAGCGTGAACGGGGTGGAGCAGATGGACATTCACGGCGTTGCCATGAACTACAGCTTCGACCTCGAGAACGCCTCGACGCCGAGTGAGCGATTAACCCAATACTTCGAGTTGCTTGGTAACCGGGCCATTTATCACGACGGGTGGATTGCCTCCTGCTTTCACGGCCGGGTGCCGTGGAACCGGTTGGCCGGGTACGAGTTCGACGGGCCCCAGGAGCGTTGGGAGTTGTACAACGTGGCCGAGGACTTCTCGCAAAGCGAAGACTTGGCTGCTGAGTTTCCCGAGAAGCTGGACGAACTCAAGGCCCTTTTTGATACCGAAGCCGAGGCCAACGGGGTCTACCCGTTGCGCGACCCTGGCTCCCGTCGGTCACCCGACCTTTTGACCCCCCAGTCGCTTGGCTCGGTTCGGCGCATGACCTACACCACCGACCATGTCCGGATGCCGGAACGATCGGTGGTCAACCTCAAGAACTCGTCCCACGAAATCACCGCTGTCATCGACGTTCCCGAGGGCGGAGCCGAGGGAGTGGTGGCCTGTGTCGGAGGCAATATGGCTGGCTGGTCGCTCTATCTGGAATCGAGCGGGTCAGACCGAGCCGGAGCGCCCACCTTTCTCTACAACTGCTTCGGGCACGAGCTCACCTCGGTCGGAGCTGACAGCCCGCTCGAACCCGGCCGCCACCAACTGCGAATGTTCTACCAACACGATGGCGGCCTTGGGGCCGGGGGCGTGATGACGCTGTTCGTTGATGGCATCGAGGTCGACACTGCCCGGCTGGAACGAACAGTGCCCATCGTCTTCTCGATGAGTGGCGAGACCTTCGATGTCGGCGTCGACACCGGGGCGCCCGTCGGGCCCTATCCCCATCGCTTCGAATGCACAGCCGACGTGGTGGGCGTCACCCTCGAACGACTCAAGGATCCCGACCCTGCGGTCCGGGCTGCCATGGCCGAAGGCGAGTTCAGAGCCATGATGGCTTCCCAGTAGCAACCCATACCCGCATCTGTGAGCTGACGATGCCGAAAACGACAGCCTGAGCCAACAGATGGGGTGATGAGGCAGGGGGATCAGCGGGGGTTGCGGCCGGTGAAGGCGATGTAGCGCTCGATTGGGGTGGCATCGGCCGGCGCTTCGACCTCGGCGGAGAAAAAGCCGGGGCTTCGGTGCTCAGGCTGCACGATGCTTCTGGCCGCGCCGTCTGCTGCTGCTACCTCGGCGTCGGTGTAGGGAAACGGTCGACCGATGGTGGTGACGATGTCCCAACCGTGGGCCACGTACTCCATGAGCAGCATGGACATCATCATCGAGCCCGGCATGGGGTCGGTCATCATGGTCACGTCTCGATCGAATCCCTTCTCCCGCAGCCCGGCAATCACTTTCCGACCGTGGCGTTCGAAGACCTCACCCCAACCGGCGTCGAGCGAGAAGGTCATGGGATCGATCAACAACTCTGTGTCGTTGGCCGCCCGGTCGAAAACCTGGATCCAGGTGGCTAGGTGATTGAGCAGGTCTCGAACCTTCATGTCCTCACACGGCGTCTGGAGGTCGAGCTCGCTCTCGGACACGTCGGTCATCAGGCTGGCCGTCTTGGTCAGGATTGTGGCGAGGAGGTCGATCTGGCTTGATGCGTTCTCGGTCATCTCCTCAACCTAGGAGTCTGGTCCGGCGAGCTCTTGAAGAAATGCGACAGGGTTTGGCAATACTGGCGGGGTGAAAAGGTCGATCGAGGACACAAGGAGTCTGGTCGACCCGACGCTGGGCCTTCGCCACTTCGAACTCCACCGATTCGAACCCGACCCGCCACTCGACCGCTTCATCGATCGCTTCTGGGTTGCCCAGTGGGACCTCGACGAGCCGTTTGACCAGAAGGTCCTGTCGTTTCCCGCCGTTCACATCATCTTCGAGGACGGCCAGGCCACCATTTCCACCCTGTGGCGAGATGAGTTCGTGCGGCGGTTGGAAGGTCGGGGTCAGGTGGTCGGGCTGATGTTTCGGTCCGGCGGCTTCGAACCGTTCCTGCAAGG
>CALHBU010000237.1 GCA_937930655.1 uncultured Acidimicrobiales bacterium
AGCCTGGCGACGGCCTGTTCCAGCACCGGCTCGACGGCGGCCCAGTCCTCGCCGGCGTCGTGGTCCTGGCTGAATTCCGGGTCGATCACCACGCCGGGCAGGGCGAGGAGCTGAGCGAGGGGCACGTCGGCCGCCAGCCCCTGCTCCTTCAGAACCCACTCGACGAAGCCCTCCGGGGCGATGACGGTGACCCGCCCCTCGGACACATCGGCGTCCGAGATCATTCCCTTCACCCCGCCGAAGTGATCGGAGTGGGTGTGGGAATAGAACATGCCGACAATGGGGCGCTCCCCGACGTGGGTGTAGAGCAGATCGAGGGCGTAGCGGGCTACCTCGGCGGTAGTCAGTGGATCGATGACGATGTAGCCGGTATCTGTCTCAACGAAGGTGACGTTGGCCAACGACTCACCCCGTACCTGCCAGACGCCGTCGGTCACCTTGAACAGACCCCGGTAGTTGTTCAGCAGAGCATGGCGCCACAGGCTGGGGTGGACGGTCTCGGGGGCGTCACCGTGCAGGAAGGCTTCGAACGCCTCGTGGTGCCAGGCGATCTCCCCCTCGTGGGTATGGATTGCCGGCTCGCTCCCCCGGTGAATATGGCCCCGCGATGCCCATTCGAAGTCCTGCCGGTTCTCCCAGTCGAACGTGGGATCGTCCAGCGCCTGGCGGTGGGCGGCGGCAGTGACCGCTGTCGGCTCGTCCGGCGCGGAAGTCTCTGCCGAGGAGGCTGTGGTCACTGCGGGGTGCGGCCGAAGAAGTGGGTTGGCCGGAGGAAGCCATCGTCAATGGCTTCCTGCTTTCGTTGGCTGCTTTCTCGGCGGTAGGTGGCTTCGGCTTCGCCGATCTTGGCCACCAGCTCATCGAATCGCTCGCCCGACACAGCGGCGATCTCGTTCTGAATCTCAGACCGATACCACTGGTTCCGGTCATTCAGTCGAACCTCCTTGAACCCCGCATCGAGCAGCGAAGCTTCAAGTTGGTCGCCTGTCTGCATCTGAAAGTTGAGGTGAACGAATTCGAGCCACGCCTTGGCTCGATCGGTGGCTGTGTCGTCCCCGCCTCGCAGCCAATCGCTGCCGACAAAGATTCCCCCTGGTTTCAGGACTCGGGTGACCTCGGCATAGAACGCCGCCTTATCGGGCATGTGCACGATGGCGTCTTTGGTGAAGACAACGTCGAAGGTGTCATCGTCGAGCGGCAACGGGCCTGGCTCGACCAGTTCGAACCGAACCTTGGTGGAGACACCGGCTGCGTTCGCTCGCTCGGCTGATTGGGAAATCAGGTGGGGCTCGACATCGACCCCGAGCACCGAAGACGCTCCGTAGCGGGTAGCCATGATCACTGCACAAACACCGAGACCGCTGCCAACATCGAGAACCGAGGACCCGGTGAGCGAGACACCATCGAGCATGGCGGCAACCTCGTCGGCGCCACCGGGAGACAAGAAACCGTCGCCCCACAGATGTTGGAGCGCCTTGTTAAAGTCATCGTTGTACTGACCGGGCTGATCCTGCCCTGTCTGCTTGCTCATCGTTTCCTACCCGTTTCCCGACGAGATTCGTCGATGGCCCGAAAGTCTTGCAGACCCAGTGCCAGAGGCCACAGTTTCGCTTCGCCGGCGATGGCTATCCTTAGCGGGTGGCCGACGACTCCTATCCATCCGGTTGGGAGACCTCGGCCATTCTGTCCGACGGGGCAACTGTTCAGTTGCGCCCGATTCGGCCCGACGACCGAGAGCGTCTTCGGAGCTTCCACGATCGGCAGTCTCCCGAGTCGGTCTATCTCCGGTTCTTCAGCTACCGCCCGCATCTGAGCGAACGGGAGCTCGACTTCTTCACCAACGTTGACTACGAGCGCCGGATGGCCTTTGTCGCCGTGCTCGGTGACGAGTTGGTTGCGGTCGCCCGGTACGAAACACTCTCCGACCAGAACGTGGCCGAGATCGCCTTCTTCGTGGACGACCGCCATCATGGTCGCGGTCTCGCCACCCTCATGCTCGAGTACCTGGCCGCAGCCGGTCGACGCCGAGGACTGGATGGCTTCACTGCGTCGGTTCTTCCCGAGAACTACGGGATGCTCGGTGTGTTCCGCAAGGCTGGCTTCGAGGTCTCGACCGGATTCGACGATGGAGCCATCGCTGTCACCCTTGGCATCGCTGTCACCGACGAGGCAACCGCAGCCATAGAAGCCCGTGAACGACAGGCCCAAGCTCAGTCGGTCGCTCGCCTTCTCGAGCCCGAGAGCATCGCCGTGATCGGTGTGAGTCGTCGGCCCGACAGCGTGGGACAGACGCTTCTTCGCCACCTCATCGCTGCCCCATTTGTCGGATCGCTCCAGGTGGTCAACCGATCAGGGGGCACGATTGCCGGCCTTCCCGCCCTTCATCGGGTCGAGGATCTGGACGGCCCAGTTGATCTGGCCATTGTGGTTGCCCAGGCTGCCGAGGTCGAAGAGATTGTGGCCGCCTGTGCTCGCAAGGGCGTTGGCGGACTGGTCGTTGTGTCGGCCGGGTTTGCCGAGACAGGTGAGGCCGGGCTCGAACTACAGCGGCGTCTCGTCGAGCAGGTTCGTCGCAATGGCCTCCGCCTGATCGGACCAAATGCCTTCGGTGTGGCCAACACCGATCCGGCCATCAATCTTCGGGCGTTGTTTCTCCCCGTCGAAATTCTTCCCGGCCCCGTCGGCCTTCTCTCCCAGTCAGGTCCATTGGGCGCTGCGCTCTTGGCCGAGTTTGCCAGGACAAACGTCGGGGTGAGCACCTTCGCCGCGGTGGGTAACCGGGCCGATGTGTCGGTCAACGACCTCCTTCAGTATTGGGCCACCGATGATCGAACGTCTGCCATCGCCCTCTATCTCGAGAACGTCGGCAACGTCGCCAAATTCACCCGTCTGGCCAGAGCGATCAGCATGCTCAAGCCCATCATCACGGTGGCACCGGCCAACGACGATCTCTGCGAACTGCTGACACAGTCGGGCGTGCTGCTGGTTGGCGAAGTGGCTGAGTTGGCCGAACAAGCGGCGCTCGCTATTCAACAGCCTGTACCCAAAGGCTCACGGGTGGTCGTTGTCAGCAACGCCTCCTCGGTGGCCAGACTGGCCACGGCGGCGTGTCGGGGCGAGGGCCTCGAGGTCGTTACTCCAGCCCTGGTTGGCGACGCTGACAACGTGCTCGTCGACCAGCAAGCCGAAGCAGACGACTACGAACGGCTAGCGGTTCAAGCGGCGGTGAGCGCCCAGGTGGACGCAGTGTTTTTGGCTTTCGTCCCAACGGCCAAGCTGCCGCTTCGGGAACTTTCGGCCCTCCTGACCAGGTTGAACCGAGCAGTCGACAAACCGATGGTGGCTACCGGCTTGACGGGACTGGGCCAGACCGATGTACCTGGCCTTCCGGTGTTCGACTTTCCCGAACGAGCAGCAAAGGCTCTGGGTCGCTGGTCCACCTTCGGAGCGTGGCGGCGCCGGGAACGAGGCCCCAGCATCGAGATGCAAAACGAGCAGGAGATCGCTGAATCGGTGGCCTCGTTGCTTGGCCAGGCGCCCGAGGTGTCTCTGTCACGTCAAGAGGCGGAGAACTTGCTCACCACCATCGGTGTCGACCATGCGCCTTCCGCTGAAGCGGCGACCCTGGAAGATGCTCTCAAGGGGGCCGCCGCACGTGGCTACCCGGTGGCCATGAAGGCTGGCGGTGTAGCCGATCGACTGGCAGGCGAGGCAGGCGGGACAGCGCTCGATCTTCAAGACGATCAGCAACTCGAAGCCGCGTTTCGACGAATGTCGGATCTCCTTCCCGGTTTCCTTCCGGCGCTGATCCAACCCATGGTGGCCACCGGGCCCCATCTGAGGATCGAACTGGTGCAGGACACTGACACCGGGGCTCGCTTGACCATTGGTAAGGGCGGCCACGGAAGCGACCGTTTCCCACCCGCAGCGGTACAGGTCCTTCCCGCCGGCACCATTGAGATCGCTGACCTTGGCGAAGGACCATGGCTGGCCGACCTGCTCTCCCAAACCGGATGCGGAGAGGCCCTCAACGATCTTCTGATGAACCTGGCAGGCGCAGCCGGTATCTCCCCGGAGATCCACCGGCTGGAGCTAAACCCTGTCCTCTTGGCCGAAGACCGAGCGGTTGCAGTAGAGGTTGAGATCGAGCTGCGGCGCGTCGAGCGAAGCCCGCTGGAAGAACTGCGACATCTCTAGCCCCCGGCCAACGTCTCCAAGAAATGAACCTCGGCGTCAGGCGGGAGTTCTTCGTAGGTTGCATCGGCGATGATCTCGCCGTTGATGGCCACCGAGGTTCCCTCGCTCAATCTTTCGCCAAGACCGGGGTAGAGCTCGTCAAGGGCACGAATGAGCTGGCGGACCGTCGAAGCCTCCACCGAGACGTCAGAGACGCCACCGGTGAAGCTTCGAAGATCTGCGGTGAAATGAACCTCAGCCATGGCCGGTCGAGACTCCCAGCCCCTGTCAGTCCTCGGAATTGAGGATTGCGTCGAGAATCCGGACTGGCGACAGCGGCAGATCGGTGATTCGTCGATCGGCAGCGGCGGCGACAGCATTGGCAACGGCAGCCAACGGCGGAACGATGCCGACTTCGCCGACACCACGCACCCCGTAGGGGTGGGCAGGATTAGGGACCTCGACGATGACCGTGTCGATCATCGGCAGGTCAGAGGCAACGGGAATCCGGTAGTCCAGGAAACCTGGGTTCTCCATCACGCCGTCGTCGTTGTGGATGTACTCCTCATTCAGAGCCCAACCAATGCCCTGGGCGACGCCGCCCTGGAGCTGGCCTTCGACGTAACTGGGGTGAATGGCCCGGCCCGCGTCTTGCGCTGTCAGGTACCGCAGGACGGTGACTCGGCCGGTGTCTGGATCGACCTCTAGGTCGCATACCTGGGTCGAGAACGCAGCGCCGACACCGCGAGCGTTGTGGGAGTAGGTGGCCGAGATGGGGCCACCGGTACGGCCCCAGTTCTTGGCCAACTCGGCCAACGAAACCGCTGGCTGAGATCCATCGATGGGCTGGGCCCGACCGTCGACCCATTCGACCTGGTCAGCCTCAATGTCCCAACCCTTGGCGGCACGGGCCTTGAGGTCGGCGACGATGATCCGACAGGCCTCGACAACGGCGGCACCGGTTGCCAACGTCACACGGCTACCACCGGTAACGTCGTTGAAGCCGACCGTCTCAGTGTCGGCCACAACTGGCTTGATGCTCACAACGTCGATGCCGAGCTCTTCTGCAGCCATGAGGGCCATGGAAGCTCGGCTTCCCCCGATATCGGGAGAACCAGTCACAACGGTGGCGGTGCCATCGTCGTTGATGTTCACGGTGGCGGTGGAGTTCATGCCAGCGTTGAACCAGAAGCCACTGGCCACTCCCCGACCCTGATTGGGGCCAAGCTCAGCGGTGTAGTTGGGGTGGTCCTTGATGGCCTGCAGCGTCTCTTTAAAGCCGATGACCGGGAATTTCGGACCGTAGGTGGCAGTGTCGCCCTGCTCGACTGCGTTGTGCATACGGAAGTCGATGGGATCCATACCGACCTTGGTCGCAACCTCGTCCAGCACGCTCTCGACGCCGAATGACGAGATGGGAGCGCCGGGCGCCCGATAGGCAGCAACCTTTGGCTTGTTGACCACAACGTCGAAGCCCTCGATCTTGAAGTTCTCGAGCTTGTACGGCGCCAGCGCCGTCATGGACGCAGCGCCTACTGGCGAACCGGCGAACGCGCCGGCTTCGAAGGCCATCCACACGTCGGCGGCAGTGATCGTTCCGTCGTTCTTGGCCCCGATCTTGACCCGGAGAGAGGCACCGGAGGTGGGGCCACTGGCCCGGAAGACCTCGTCGCGGTCCATCACAATGCGGACCGGACGACCGGCCTTCTGCGACAGGCGAACGGCGAGCGGCTCGAGGTAGATGACTGTCTTTCCACCAAACCCACCGCCGATTTCGGCCGGAATGACCTTGAGGCGAGAAGCATCCCAACCCAGCACGTTGGAGGTATAGGTCCGCATGGCGAAGTGGCCCTGCGAGGAGCACCACACTGTGGAGCGACCATCGGGGGTGGTGTCGGCAACAGCCGCATGGGGCTCGATGTAGCCCTGGTGGACCGGCTTGGTGGTGAACTCTCGCTCGACCACAACGTCGGCCTCGGCGAAGCCTTTGTCCAGCTCGCCGCCATCGAAGACGGTGCGGGACGCCACGTTGGATGGTGCCTCAGGAGCAGGATCGACGTTCTTGGTGATCATGTTGTCGTGGATGACGACGGCACTGTCGGCCATGGCCTCGGTGACGTTCATGACGTGGGGCAACACCTTGTAGGTGACCTTGATGGCCCCCAGAGCTGCTCGAGCCTGCTCACGAGTGAGAGCCGCCACGGCTGCGATGACATGGCCCTCGTAGAGGGCCTTCTCCCTAGCCATGACGTTACGCTGAACGTCCTGTTCGGCGGGCTTGCCGTAGGGCTCGGGAAAGTCGGCTCCGGTGACGACCGACTTAACGCCGGGCATGGCTTCAGCGTCGGAGGTGTCGATGGAGACGATCTCGGCATGGGCGTGGGGCGACCGCAACACGGCGCCAGTGAGCATGCCGGGCAAGACGAGGTCGGCACCGAACTTAGCCCGACCGGTCACCTTGTCGAAGCCGTCTGGTCGGATGGGTCGACTTCCGACCCACTTGAATCCCTGCATGGGGTTTGTGTCTTCGGCCAAAGCCATGGTTATGCCTCCTGCATCTGCGCCGCAGCGTCCTGCACCGCACGAATGATCTTGTCATAGCCCGTGCATCGGCAGAGGTTGCCGGCCAGGGCGTAGCGAATTTCGGTTTCTGTTGGGTCGGGGTTCTTGTCCAGCAGGGCCTTGGCCGCTACCAGGAAACCCGGGGTGCAAATGCCGCATTGAAGGGCTGCGCCTTCGAGAAAGCACTGCTGTAGTGGATGAAGGTGGTCGCCGTCGGAAAGGCCTTCCACCGTGAGGATCTCGGCGCCGTCGGCTTCTGGGGCGAAGACCAGGCAGGCAGCATTGAGTTCGTCGTTGAGCAGCACCGAGCAGGCGCCGCAGTCGCCTGTGCCACAACCTTCCTTGACGCCGGTGAGCCCTACCTCGTCGCGGAGGGCGTTGAGGAGCGAGACGTTCGGTTCGGTGAGGAACTCAACTTCGTCGCCATTGATCTCGCTTGTCACATGAATCTTGGTCATCAGGATGCTCCTCCGTTGCGAGCCCGTTCGGCTGCGATGGCGACGGCCCGTCGAGTGAGCACGCCGGCTACATGCTGTCGGTAGGCGATAGTGCCGCGCTTGTCATCGATGGGATTGCAGGCTGCGCTGGCGGCCGCAGCCACTGCATCGAGAGCGGTGTCGTCGATGGCACTCCCGGCCAGTGCATTCTCGGCGTCCGGGACTCGGACGACGGTTGGGGCAACCGCGCCAAGGGCGATGGTTGCCGACGTGCAATTTCCGGCATCGTCGAGCGTGACCCTGGCCCCCACACCGACGACGGCGATATCCATCTCGGTTCGGGGAATGAGCCGCAGGTAGGCATCGCCGGTGTTGGCCGGACGATGATCGACCTCGATCTCCACCACGAACTCTCCGGGAGCCAGCGATGTCTTGCCCGGCCCCTGGGGAACGTCTTCGACTGGCACCGTGCGGGTTCCGCCACTGCCGGCAATGACCGCACGGGCGCCATTGACGACCATGCCCGGCACTGAGTCTGCAGCCGGTGACGCGTTGCAAAGGTTGCCACCCAAGCTCGAGCGGCTTTGCACCTGGTCAGAACCAATGAGTCCGGCTGCTTCGACCATCCCCGGGAACTCGGCAACAAGGTCGGCATTGGCGGTGAGGTGGGAGGCAGGTGCAGCAGCTCCTATGACCCACTTATCTCCGGCATCAGCCACCGAGACCAAGCGATCGATCTTCTTGAGGTCGACGAGGCTCTCCGGTTCCGGTTTCCCGGATCGTATTTGCGGCACGACATCGGTAGCACCGGCAAAGACCTGAGCTCCCGGTTCGGCCGCCAATACCTCGACTGCTTCCTCGACGGTGGATGGTGAAAAATACTTCAAGGTGTTCAACCCCCTGGTAACGGTCCAGCAACCCATATGGGTCGAGGTCAGAAACTACCCGAACCAGAGCCGCCCGGTCGATTGAAGAACGGAATGTTGATTGAACAACGAACCTAGGTACCGGATCGAAGGGCTGTCACCGGCTCTGTCGCTCCCGCCTTCCATGCCGGGTAGGTACCGGCCAACAGGCCAATGAATGCACCGGCCAGTGGTGCGGCAAAGGGCAGCCACGGGTCGAGCACGGGAGTCCACGTTCGGAAGAACGACACGGTGACCACGGCCAGAATTCCGAGACTGGTGCCGATCAAACCAGCCAGCGCTCCCAGCGTCGCTGATTCAAAGAGGAACTGTGACGCAATATGCATTCTGGTGGCACCAAGCGCTCGTCGAAGACCAATCTCTCCGGTCCGTTCCAGAACCGAGACGAGGGTCACGTTGGCGATTCCGATGGCGCCGACCAGAAGCGACACACCGCCAAGGATCAGAAACAGAGCATCGATGTCTCCCTGTACTGACGATCTGACCCCCCGGGGCGAAGGTGGAAGCGAGACACGAAGCTGGTCTGGAGCATCCGGAGCGAGTGCTATGCCGGCCTGAGAGCCTATGAGCTCGGTCGCTCCGATGTCGGTTTCGATATGCACCTCACCCGGCCCAAGCAAACCGAGCCGGTCTCGAGCGAAACCATCAGTGACGATGATGGCATTGAGCAGATCAGGTTCTCGCTCCACATCTCGAAGCACTCCGACAACGGCGAAGGTCTGTTCACCGATGAAGATGGCCGGGCTGTTGTCGAGACGAGTGATGTTGAGGCGATTGGCGGCGCCGGGGCCGAGCACCACCACGTTGTCGCCTCGATCATTGTGACCGTGGTCGAAAAATCGGCCCGTCTCGAGGGTGGCTCGGACAGCGTCGAACAGGCCAGGGCTCGCCGCCACCACCTTGATCTGAAACTCGTTGAGGCCAAGCGGATCCACCACCGGAACCGACCGAGCCAGCCCCTCGATCTCAACATCGGATTTGGTTCCGGCTGCGACCACACCGTTGAGACGGCGTAACCGGTCGCCGGCATCGAATGGAATCACGTTCACGACGACGCTATTGCGCCCCTGTTGTCGCTCTTCGGGTCTGACGAGCACCCGGGTGGCCTCGAGTTCGTCGAAGCGGGAGATGATTTGGTTGCCTGCGGTCTTGGCCAACCCGATGGTGGTCACCAATGCCGCCACTCCGAGGATGGTGCCGAGGGCGGTCAGAAGCGTTCGAGTAGGACGAGCAGTGAGGGCCGCCGCTGACTCGGCGAGGAGATCGGCGAGCGAAAATGTTGATGCCTCAGCTGGTTCCTGCGCTTCTTCGACCAGTTCGACGGGGCTCAAGGAGAATCTCCCGTTGGTACAACGGTGGCCTCGGAGAGAACCCCGTCTTGAATCCGCACCGTGCGTTCAGCCCGCAGCGAGACGTCGCTGTCGTGGGTGATAACAGCCAGGGTGAGTCCCCCGTGATGAAGCTGATCGAACAAGTCGAGGATCTGCTCGCTGGTAACCGAATCGAGGTTGCCAGTCGGTTCGTCGGCCAAAAGCAGGCTCGGTTCACCAACCAGAGCCCGAGCGATGGCCACCCGTTGGCGCTCACCACCGGACAGCGTGGTGGGAAATGCATCGAGACGATGCCCCAATCCGACCCGTTCGAGAGCAGCGATGGCGCGGGTCCGCCGTTCAGACTTTGAACCCTTTCGATACACCTCGGCCAGCATCACGTTCTCGACATTGGTCCGGTGGCCCAGAAGATGGAAGGACTGGAAGACGAACCCCAACCGGTTGGCCCGCAACCCGGCTCGATCACGCTCGCCCAGCTCGGCGGTGTCGATGCCATCGAGGCGGTAGACCCCTTCGCTAGGGGTATCGAGGAGCCCGAGCAGGTGAAGCAACGTCGACTTGCCTGAGCCCGAGGGCCCAACAATGGCCAGGTAGTCACCCTGATTGATGGTGAGATTGGCTTCATCGAGAGCCACAACGGGAGGCGTACCTTCGAAGATTCGCCGCACCCCGGCCAGCTCCACGACCGGAGTCTTCACTCGTCTTCTTCCTCTGACGGTTCCTGATCGCCGTCTGCCTCGGTGTCTGCCTCGCCGTCTTCGTTGACGTCGGCGGCCAACGACTCGTTACGACCGACAACCACTCTGTCTCCCTCGGCCAACTCACCATCGACCGGGGTGATCTCGACCAAACCGGCGGCTCGGGCGTTCAGTCCCGTCACCACCGTGACCAGATCTACGGTGCCGTCCGCTCGTTCCACCTCGACCCGCACGGTGCCGTCGGCGCCAGCCGATAGTGCAGCCAACGGCACGGCGAGCACCTCGCCGTTGGTGGATGCGAACGGGATGGTGACCCGTAGGTTCTGATTCAACGCCTCCTCGGGGAGTTCGCCAACCGGCTCCAACCGCACGATGTAGCGATCGGCGGCGACATCCTGACCGCCGGGATCATCAGCGACGAAGGTGATGGTGGCGGGAATGGACAGTCCGAGATCGGCGTCCTCCATGATCGCTTCGGCTCCTACCTCCAGCAGGCTCCGGTCGGCGGCCGAAACGGTGGAAACAATACGCACACCCGAGCCGGTCACGGTCATGACTGGGCCCTGGGGAATGTCGCCAACTTCAGCCCTTACGTTCTGTACTTCGCTGGGCAGGCTGGGAAGAAAGATCAGCTCGGCGGCCGGAAACGAGACGCCGATCTCGCCTTCCAGGCGGTTCAGATTGGACTCGGCTTCTGTGACGTTTTCCCTGGCGCTCCGGAGCTGGTCGGTGGCATTGGTGGCCTTGGCTCCTTCGATGGCTTCAGAGCGGCTGGCCTTGGCGATATCGAGGTCGGTTTTGGCGTTGGACACGTAGCCGTCGTGCTCCTTGATTATTCGCTTTTCCTCTTCGATGGCATCGTTCTCGGCCGTGGTGGCCTCGGCTAGCGCGTTGACCGAGGCGTCACGTTCTTCTCGCAGCGTTTGCAGCTCCGCAGGGGAGGGAGCCAGCCCGGTGTCGGGATGGACACCGCCCTCGGCCTGGGTGAGTCGTTCCACTGCGGTGTCGGCGGCATCCTGGGCAGTGACTCGGACTGTGGTCGCCGTTTCCACCTCGACGGCCGCATCGTTGAGAGCCGTCGTGCGGGCCGCAACCGCATCGTCATAGGCCGCTTGGGCATTGTTGACCTGGCGGTCCAACTCGAGTCGAGTGGATTCCGGCAAGCCAGCCGACGTGCCTTCCTGCTCTAGTTGCCTCAGGTTGTCGCGAGCATCCCGAAGACTGGTTCGGGCTTGATCGAGCCGATCCAATTCATCCAGAGTCGGCTCGTTGGGGGTGAAGCCGGCATTGCGGTAAAGCGTGCTGACCGCAGCCTCGGTCTGCGTGGTGTAGACGTCGTCGACAGTGCCCGGGTCGAGGCCAAGCCGAACCAGCGCCTCCTCCAGTTGCCGGACATCGGGGCCATCGAGGGTGGGAGTCAACGACCGAAAGGCGGGCAGTTCGCCCTCGAGAACAAACACCGGTCGACCGGCCACCTCAACCACGACATCTCCCTCATTCAACACTTCGCCTTTGGCTACCGGGAGCCTGGTGATGATGGCAACGCCGTCAGCCGACCCGGAAACCGAGATGTCCTCCGATTCGCTGAACTCGACCTGCCCCCGGATGACAACATTGGACGACAGGTCGCGCTTCTCGACCGGGACAGTGATGAGTGACGGTTCCGGCGGTTCGGACTCCGCGGCCAAATCAGCCGGGGACTTGATGTTCTGACCTGCGAACCACCCGACTGCTGCCGCCACGACGGCGACAGCAGCCACGATGGCCAATGTTGAACGGCGACTTGCCACTGATCAGCCTGCTGAGCCTTCGTAGTCGGCCAACCGATCGGCGTTGTCGATCAAGAACTGCTCTTCGTACTCGATGCGAATGCTGTCGAGGGCCTGCCACTCGTTTAGGTCGCCACCGCCGCAGTCGACGACTACCCGGGCCAAAGCGATTTCGTCAGCCTGAATCTCGGCCAGCGCCGCTTTGTCCTCGTCGCTCAGGGCAGCCATGTCCCGGAAGAAGGCGTCGATCTCTTCCTCGCTCATCTGTTCTGGGTCCAGGCCAGAATCCTCGAACGGATCGGAAGCAAAGCCCCCCATGCCACCACCGATGTTGTTCATCTCGGTCTCGAAACGCTCGTAGAGGTCCTCCATGTTGGTGTACTCGAAGCCTTTGTCGGCGACGCATGCCGACACCTCGGCCCGGTAGTCGATGACCCGCTGGTCGGTCTCGAGCTGCTCGTAGAGGGCATCCAGCTCGTCGCCGAAGTCGGAGTAGAAGTCGGTCTGAGCCCCACCCCACATCTCCTCGTAGGCCTCCGACTGGCAGCCATCGGGCTCCCAGTTCTCGTAGGCCTCCTCCATCTCGGCATCAGTGGCATCCTCGGAGATCTCCGGCTCGGTGCCCCACAGAGCCTCGTAGTAGGCCTCTTGTTCGCCTTCGGAGAGGGCCTCCACGTACTCCTGGTTGGGGTCGACGTAGTCCTCCATGGCCTCGTCGGAGAAGCCCGAGTCGTCGTAGCCAACCAGGTCAGGACCTACCTCGGATTGGGCGAAGCGCTGGGTCGTAATGCCAAAGCCGTACTTGTCGACCCAGGCCGAGCTGAAATAGGCAAGCTCCTCGTCCTCTTCGGCGAACGTCATGAACTGCGAGTTGTCCTCGGGTACATACTCAAAGCCCTGCTCCCGCATGCAGAGAACGATCTGCTCCTGGGCCTCTGCTTCCTTCTCGGCCAGTTCAGCCTGGGACTCATCGCTGCTGAAGTCGAACGAGGTGTCCTCGCCGAGGAAGTCGGCAATAGGTGACTCCCACTCCATGTCCTCGATCGACTCAGCCTGGGCTGCGCCGGCGTCGGTCACCGTGTCACCGTCGCCGCACGCCGACGCCAGCAATGCCAGTGCGCCAATACCGATGACTGCATTTTGGACTCGGGTCCGATGGACTCCGGGGATCTTCCTCATGATGGTTCTCTCCTCTGGGATCTAGTAGCTAGACGCCCAGCTCCAACAAACGGTTCCCCAAGATTCGGAGAATTACTCGAGCACCCCGGCAATCACCATCTCGGCGATCTTGTCGCCGTCGTATCCGAGCATGTCGCTCAGTACGTCGAAGTTGTGTTCGCCCCACAGTGGACCCGCTTTCCGCGGTGTGCCATCGCTTCGGGACAAGCGGAAGCCGTATTGCTCTGCCCACGTATGGCCGTAGATCTCGTGTGGCACCTCGTGGAAGTGGTCGCGGTACAACAGCTGCGGATCGGTGACTACCTCCGGACTGTTTTGTACCTGGTGGGCGGGAACACCAGCCCGTTGCAGCTCCTCCTGGAGTTCCCGCGGTTGTTGCCCCCGTGCCCATGCCTCGATGAGTGAGTCGATTTCGCTCCGCCGAGTTAGTCGGGTCTCGACGTTAAGGTCGGCCAGATCTGATCTTCCAAGATGGGTAGCCAACGTGTGCCACTGTTGGTCGGTCTCGCAGGCAATGGCGATCCACTGGTCGTCATCAGGAGCCCCGCAGCGGTAGGCGCCGTGAGGCGCCAGCCAGCGATCGGCGTTGCCCAATCGGCTTTGGGCGTAGCCGTTGATTCCCTGATCCAACACCGCCTCGGATAGGAAGTGGATGCCTCCTTCGGCCTGGGAGAAGTCGATGCTCATTCCTTTCCCGGTCCGAGCCCGGCGGTCAAGGGCAGCCATGATGATGGCAGCAGTGAGACGAGGTGATGTGGCATCGGTGTAGGCCAGGAAGGGCCCGGCCGGCAGCCGGTCGGGCCACCCGGTGAGCTCGTAGTAGCCGCCCATGGCCGCTCCCATGTTGCCGAAACCGGGTATTGGCGAAAGGGGCCCGCTGTGACCGAACAGCGTCGTGGACACAGCTATCAGCTCGGGGTTTACGGCCAGCAGATCGTCGTGCCCCAACCCCACCCGCTCGAGCACACCGGGCGAGAACGCATTGATGACAACATCGGCTTCCTTAGTCAGGTCGAGCACCACCTGCCGGGACTCCGGCACTTTCAGGTTTATCTGCAGGCTGAGCTTGTCGGCGTTGATGGAATGCCACTGGTGGCTTCCCTCAGGTCCGTCATCGCCGGGTACACGCGCCAACCCCGACGAGCGCACCTGGTCTGGCCTGGTCTGCGACTCGACCCGGATCACGGTGGCGCCGTAGTAGGCCAGCATTCGGGTGGCGAACGGTCCGGCGTACACCCAGGTGAAATCAATAACCTTCAGCCCCTCAAATGGCCGGTTGGTCACGTCACTCGACGCTGGCGTTACGACCGCCGGCCGACGATCGAGGTCACCCAGTACTTCTGCGGTGTGTTGGCCGAGGGTCGGTGGTGGACCGAGCCGTTCGAGTTCGGCTTGGTCACAAGCAGCCCACGGGCCGGGGAAGGCCACCGGTTCGTCGACTCCGTCCATGGCCACCCGATCCCAGAAACCTCTAGCCTCGTAGTGCTCGCTCGCCAGGACATCGGCCGGGGTGGTGACGGGGACCATCAAGAGCTTGTCTTCGCGGGCCATTGCAAACAGTTCGGCTTTGGTTTTGTTGGCCAGGGCCTTGGCCACTCCTTCGGCCGTTCTCTTGGTGATGTCAGCGACGACTTCTAGGTCCCGCCCGTCGAGAAGGTCGGTCCAGTCCAGTCCGACCAGGTCCTCGTCGAGATGCCCCTCGGCGGCAACCCAACTGAGCAGACGATTGGTGAACGAGCCAACGAGCACACCGGGCAGGAAGGTGACGGTGACGTGCCCGTCCAAGCAGGCATAGACGAATCGGAAGTCGACCAAACCGAGAAGCTTGAGGCCGCCCCCCGTTCGCTGAGCCGGCGGGTTGTCGCACAACGACGGTGCCAGCCAACCCTGGGCGGTCAACATCATGGCTTCCTGAGCCGAGACGTCGACATGTTGGCCCTGGCCAGAAAGGCGCCGATCAGTCAGTGCAATCAGTGCGGCGCACGCTGCTTCCGATCCGGCGTTGACCCACAACTGGGGTGCGGTGATCCGTACCGGCGCACGATCTTCGTAACCGTTGAGGGCCATCTCGCCGCTGGCTGCGCTCAATACCAGATCGTCGCCCAACCAGTCGGCCTTCGGTCCTTCGTCCCCAAAAGGACTGAGCGACACGGTGATCAGGGCCGGGTTGGCGGCCCGCAGTGCCTTCAGGTCAACGTCGAGGGCTCCGCATTCAATAAGGATGTCGGCGGTGGCGGCTAGCGCCGACAACTCGTCGCCGCTGCACACGACCGAACGCTTGCCCCGGTTGTAGGCCCAATGGGTGAGAGAGCGCTCGGGGTGTGCCTGCTCTCCGGCCCACGGTCCTCGATGCCGAGATCGTTGACCTTTAGACGGCTCGACGGCAATGACGTCGGCGCCCATCTGAGCCAGAAGAAATCCAGCGAAGTGACCCCGATCGTCGGTGAGATCCAGGACTCGATAGGGCGACAGCATGAGACTTCTCCGAGCGGTTTAGATCATGGGAACGGCCCGGGCCGAAACAGACGCCAGGTCCAGGTCGGAAGGAAGGGAACCGAACTCCGATCCCCAGTCACCGTCCAGTCTGCTCCGAACATAGGCCCCCGCTACTGCGTTGTCGCCATGACGGAGCAACAACCCGGCACCCCAGCAGACGGCGAGCCGTTCAACCAACCGACGAGCCTCTGCTTCATTGGTGGTAAGTGCGCCAATGTCACCTTTCAGTTTGGCCACCGCCCCGTCGTATCGGGAATCGGCACCAAGGGCCAGATCGAGTTCGGCCAGGAAGGCCTCGAGACTCTTTGGGTTGCGGGAGAATGCACGAAGGACATCGAGGGCCATCACGTTGCCGGCCCCCTCCCAAATGGCGTTGAGAGGCACCTCTCGGTACAGACGAGGCAGAATCGATTCTTCGACGTAGCCGTTGCCTCCAACACATTCCAGAGCTTCCCGAACAACCGGGCTTGATCGTTTGGTCAGCCAATACTTGGCGATGGCGGTTGCCGACCGAGCAAAGGCGGCTTCGTCGGGGTCGACCGGCGACCGTTCGTAGGCGCCGGAAATTCTGGCCATGATCAACGTGGCCGCCTCGACCTCAACCTCCAGATCGGCCAGAACATTCTGCATCAATGGCTTGTCGGCGAGCGTGGCCCCGAACGCTGACCGATGGGCCACATGCCAGCCGGCCTGAGCCACAGCTTGGCGCATCAGGGCGACCGACCACACGGTGCAATCGATACGAGTGGCGCTCACCATGTCGATGATGGTCGGGATACCTCGACCTTCTTCGCCAATCATCCAGCCGGCGGTTGCCTCCATCTCAAGTTCGCCGGAGGCATTGGACCGGTTGCCCAACTTGTCCTTGAGCCGCACAAAGCGAAGGGGGTTGCGGGTGCCGTCGGGCAGAACCCGAGGAACCAGGAAGCACGACAAGCCTTTCGGAGCGTTGGCCAGCACAAGGAAGGCGTCGCACATCGGCGCCGAGGTGAACCACTTGTGTCCGTCCAGTCGATGCTCGCCACCGGGCCCGCCTCCATTGACTGGCTGGGCGGTGGTGATGTTGGCCCTGACGTCTGAACCGCCCTGTTTCTCGGTCATGCCCATGCCCAGCAGTACGCCTGACTTCTCCTGAGGAGCCACCAGTCTTTGGTCGTAGCTCCGAGTGCGGATGAGCGGTGACCAGGCGTCGGCTAGTTCAGGCTGGTTGTTGAGGGCAGGCAAGACGGCACCGGTCATCGACAGTGGACACCCGTGACCCATGTCGAT
>CALHBU010000238.1 GCA_937930655.1 uncultured Acidimicrobiales bacterium
CACGATGAACATGGTGATGCCGCGATGTTTCGGCTGGTCAGGGTCGGTGCGGGCGATCAGGATGCCGTAGTCACACTGGTGGGCCAGGGTGGTCCAGACCTTCTGGCCGTTGATGGTCCATTCGTCGCCGTCGAGAACCGCCCTGGTCTGAAGGCTGGCCACGTCGGAGCCGGCGCCCGGTTCAGAGAACATCTGACACCACAGATGCTCTGCGCTGATCTGCTTGGCCAGGAACTCGGCCTTCTGCTCGTCGGAGCCGTACTCGGCCATCATGGGCATGCACATGCCGTGGCTGATGGTGAGCTGACCGGTCATGTCCGGATACTTGGCGTATTCCTCTCGCCAAATCCGCTCGTGGGCTTTGGTCAGGCCGAGCCCGCCGAATTCAGTTGGATAGGTGATGCCAGCCAGGCCGGCATCAGCGACCTTCTGCTGGAAGGCCCGAGACTGGGCGACGGACTGGTCGGAGCGGGGATCGTCGCCAACGATTTCGAGCCCGGTCGCATGTTCGTCGAGGAAGGCGGTGCATTTGGCCCGGAAGGCTGCCGCTTCTTCTGCGTCAAGGCTGTCGGTTGTTGCTGTGTCGGTCACGTGATCAGAGCTTTCTTGGTGTGAAGGATGCGGGCAGATGTTTGATGCCGTGGATGAAGGCCGCTTGCAGGAGATCGGGCTCGCCGGTGGCATGGATGTCGGGGAGATGGGTGAACAGTTCCCTGAACATCACGGTGATCTCACGGCGAGCCAGATGGGCGCCCAGGCAATAATGAGGCCCCGGACCGCCATACCCAACATGAGGATTCGGGTCTCGGCGAACATCGAATCGGTACGGGTCGTCGAAGACGTCTTCGTCTCGGTTGGCGGCGAGGTAGTACATGAGCACCTTGTCGCCCTCGGCGATGGCCTGGTCGCCGATTGTGGTGTCAGCGAGGGCGGTGCGGCGCATATAGGTGACAGGGCTGGCCAATCGGACGATCTCTTCAACCGCAGTCGGGGCCACCCCTTCGAAGTCGGCGGCCCAGATGGCTTTCTGCTCGGGGTTGTCGGTGAGGAACTTGAGGCCCCAGCTGGTGGCGTTGCGGGTGGTTTCGTTGCCGGCGACGACCAGCAGAATGAAGAAGCTGGCCAGGTCGGCTCCGGTGAGTTGGTCGTCTTCTAATTCGGCGTTCACCAGGATCGAGGTGAGGTCAGTGCCGTCGCCACCCTTTTTGGAGGCGGCAACCTTGTCCATCAACTCTGCGAGCTCGCCGCCGGCAGTAAGGATGGCGGTCACGATGTCACCCAGTTCGGGGACGTACTCGGGATCTCCGGCACCCAGAATGACATTGGATCGGTCGAAGACGAATTGCAGCTCGGAGTCCGGTATGCCCATCAGGTCGCACACGATCTTGAGTGGAAGGAGGGCTGCCACATCGGTAACGAAGTCGACCTCGCCCCGTTCGGCAATGTCGGCAACGATGTTGGCTGCCACGTCTTGGACGGAGTCCTCGAGTTGCTTGAGCATCCGCGGCGTGAACCCGGCCGAGACGATGCGTCGGAGGCGGGCGTGACGGGGATCGTCCATGTTGATCATGGAGCCGAAGAACTCCAGAAACTCTGGAGGCGAATCGGTGATGGTGATGCCGGCGGCCGAGCTGAACAGCTGAGGGTTCTTCGAGACGTGGAGGATGTCGGCGTGCTTGGTGATGACCCACCCGCCAGGACCCTGGTTGAGGGGGATCTCGGGAGGCAGCTCGGGCTCGGGAAAGAAGGTGGGACCATTCTGACGAAGAGCGGCAAGATCGGCCTCGATCTCCGCCCCAGGACGAACCCAAAAGGTGTTGTGAATCGGGTTCCGGTCATCGCTCAGGAGATCGGTCATGGCGTCACGGTATTCCATTCCTTGCTGGCGAACCTAGACATGGCCTGAGTGCTTCGAGCCCGACCTTTTGGCTGGTTCGGAAACTTCGGTCGTTTCGGCCTACGATCACGACAACGTCCCGCAACCTTTTGGAGCAATCAATGTCAAGTCAGGGCTCGATCCTCGGCAATGCGGTCCTTCGTCGGGAAGACCCCGACCTCCTCGTCGGCGCCGAGGAGTACATGGACGACCTCACCATCGACAACGTCCATCTGGTGCACTTCGTGCGCTCGCCTTATGCCCACGCCAATCTTGGCGCCATCGACACCAGTGTGGCCGAGGCCGTCGACGGTGTTGTCGGTGTCTACACCGCATCCAATCTTCCGTTGGAACCGGTGCTTGGTTTCGATGCATTCCCACCCTTCCTGGCCCGGCCGCCCCTAGCCGTCGGCAAGGTTCGCTTCGTCGGCGACATTGTGGCCGCCGTCGTTGCCACCTCCCGAGAAGCTGCCGCCGACGCCGCTGAACTGGTCGAGGTCGACTACGACCCGCTGCCAGCCGTCACCAGCGCCACCGAGGCCATGGCCGAAGGTGCCCCGGTCCTGTTTGATGAACTCGGCGGCAACGTTGTGTTCCCCACCGAGTTGGGCGATGGCACGGCCCTCGAAGGCGCCGAGCACATCGCCGAGGTCAAGGTCGTTAGCCAGCGTCTGGCCGGTGTTCCCATGGAGCCAAACGGCTGCGTCGCCATTCCCGGCGACAAGCTAACTCTCTGGGCCTCTAGCCAGAACCCCAACGCAGTGCGTGACGCCATCGCCGGCATGATGGGTATCGAGCCCGAGGGTCTCCGCGTGGTCGCTCCGGCTGTTGGCGGCGGCTTCGGTCCCAAAGCTGGTCCCTACCTCGAGTTCCTGCTGGCCCTCAAGATGGCTCAGGCCATCAACGCGCCAGTGAAATGGATCGAAGAACGCAGCGAGAACCTCGTCTCGCTCGTCCACGGACGAGACATGGTGCTCGACGTCAAGATGGGCTTCACTAAGGCCGGCAAGATCACCGGCATGAAGGCCAACGTGGTCGCCGACGCCGGCGCCTACCCGGCCATCGGCACCATCCTCCCCACGCTCACCCAGATGATGAGCCAGGGCGTCTACAGCATCCCCAAGATCGACTTCAACGCCACGTCGTGTGTCACCAATACCACCACCACGGCGGCCTATCGAGGCGCTGGTCGCCCCGAGGCAACCC
Organism: uncultured Acidimicrobiales bacterium; assembly: GCA_937930655.1. GTDB lineage: Bacteria > Actinomycetota > Acidimicrobiia > Acidimicrobiales > SZUA-35 > JAHECQ01. Next base: position 3,083 of record CALHBU010000238.1, read on the forward strand.
AGATGCTCGAGCGGGTCATGGATGTCGGAGCCGACGAGCTTGGTATCGACCCGGCCGAGTTGCGCCGCATGAACTTCCTCCAGCCCGATCAGTTCCCGCTCACTACTCTGGGTGGCGCCAACTACGATTCCGGCGACTACGAGAAGTCACTCGATGCTGTGCTTGAGGCTTCGGGCTACCAGGATCTCCTGGCTCAGCAGAAGGCTCGCCGGGAGAGCGGCGATACCAAGCAGCTCGGTATCGGTGTGTCGGCCTACGTCGAGGTCACCGCCCCCATTGGCCTGCACGTCGAGTACGGCAAGGTCGAGATCAACGACGACGGCAGCGTGGTTGGCCGGGTTGGCACCAGTGCCCATGGTCAGGGCCACACCACCTCGTTCTCGATGATCATCAGCGACATGCTCGGTGTCCCGATGGACGCCATCACCATCCTCCAGTCCGACACCGACGAGATCCCCCGGGGCGCCGGCACCATGGGCTCCCGCTCGTTGCAGACCGCTGGCTCAGCCATGCACGTTGCGTCGGAGACAGTGCTCGAACGGGCCAAGAAGCTGGCGGCCAACATGTTGGAAGCAGCCGAGGGAGACATTGTCACCGGCAACGGTGGTTTGATGGTCGCCGGCCAGCCCGACTCTGCTCTGTCATGGGGCGATCTGGCCCAGGCCGCCAAGGATGGTTCCAAGCAGCCTGACGGCATGGAGGCCGCCCCGCTCGAGCACGAGCTCGACTTCGATGGCAAGGACTCCACCTACCCCTTCGGCGCTCACGTGTCGTTGGTCGAGGTCGATACCGAGACCGGAAACGTCGAGATGCTGCGCCATGTGGCGGTCGACGACTGCGGCAAGATCCTCAACCCGATGTTGGTTGCCGGTCAGCAGCACGGCGGTATCGCCCAGGGTGCGGCACAGGCCCTTTACGAGATAGTCGCCTATGACGAGAGCGGCAACCCCATCACCAGCAACCTGATGGACTACGCCATGCCGTCGGCGGCCGAGCTCTGCTCGTTCGAGACCAGCAATACCGAGACACCCAGCCCCAACAACCCCATCGGGGCCAAAGGCATCGGCGAGTCCGGCACCATTGGTTCCACACCGGC
>CALHBU010000239.1 GCA_937930655.1 uncultured Acidimicrobiales bacterium
GGGCTTCCCGGCGGGTTCGGCGTCATGTCGCTAACCAGGTCGACGACCTCGTCCGGCGTGTAGAGGGCATCGAGTGGGCCCTCGAGTGGCGCGGCGGGGCTAGCGAGGTAATCGGGGATACCGCTGCGATGGGCCAGCAGCTGCTCGATGGTGACGTCACCTCCGACCGACGTCGAGGGGAGGTGGGCGGCCAGTGGGTCGCTTAGTTCGATGAGTCCGTCCTGAGCGAGCTGAAGCACGAGTGTTGCCACGACGGGCTTGGACACGCTGCCCGCCCGGAACTGATGGTCAACCGTCAGGGGGTCCCCGTCGGCGTTGGCGTCACCGACTGCGGCAGTCGACGTGACACCGTTAATCGTCACTAACGCGACGACCCCACCATTCTCAGGCCGTTCGGCTTCAAACGCAGCCTCGAGCTGGGTCTGCAAGGTCGAGGCCTCCCCCACCGTGCTGTCGACCTGAGTCGACGGCGTGCTAGTGACCTGAGTAGACGGTGTGCTTTCTGTGCATCCAGCGGCCACAAGCCCCATACAGACCAGAACGGTCGAGAAGCGTGTGGGACGAAGCCGTTTGGCGAATGCCCCTGGGGGCATCGAGCTGCTTCTTGGCTGCGTTATACGAACGGTACGCATCACTGAAACTCCAGTCGTCGGTCTGAAGCAACAATGGGCCCTCCACGGTTAACCGAATATAAACGACGGAATCACAACATCGCAGGGCCCAAGCACCAGAACATTGAGATCCGAAAGTCAGGGCTATCCGTAGACAAATGCCCACTCGATAACGGCCCGAGTGGGGCGTCACATAAAACGCCCTCGGATGAAATCGAGCCCCGTAAGGAAGCAAACGGGGACACTCAGCGACACCCAGACGCCTCAATGCCCCAGAACCGGCGATCGGGGACGCTTGGCGGCGGTGGCGGGACTGCCGACATAGGCTCCAGTCGTGGCCGATGTCCTCGTGTTTCACCATGCGCTCGGGCTGACCAAAGGCGTGAGGGATTTCGCCGAAGCGATTCGCTCCGCTGGTCACATCGTGACGACCGCCGACCTGTTCGAGGGCAAGACGTTCGCAACCCTCGACGAGGGTGTGGCCTACGCCGAGTCCATCGGCTTCGACACCATCAGCGATCGCGGAGTTGCCATGGACGACGGAGTCAGCGAGTCCCTTGTCATCATCGGGTTTTCTCTGGGCGTGATTCCTGCGCAGCGGCTTGCCCAAACCCGAGCAGGTGTCCTCGGGGCGGTTCTGTGCCATGCCGCCATCCCCAGCTCCGCCTTCGGTGGAGCATGGCCCGATGGAGTTGGACTCCAGATCCACATCGGCGACAGCGATCCATGGGCTGAAGAAGACCTACCCGCTGCCCAGGATCTTGCGTCCGAAGCTCGCGGCGACCTCTTCTTGTACGAGGGCACGGGCCACCTCATTGCCGACCCTGGTTCGCCGGACTATCACGCGGCTCAAGCCGAGGTGCTCTTGGGACGTGTACTGGCGTTCGTCGACAGCTTCTGATCGGAACCGTGCAGATCATCTCAGATGCACCGGTAGGGACACCCGACAACGGACGGGCAATAACCTGCGGCGGCGCTCATCTGCGTTGAGTAGGTAAGCGGGTTCGCAGCTAGTGGACAGAGCGGTGCGGCAAGCTCGCTAGGAACTCTTCGGACGGAGGACACGCCGAGCTGACATCGACGAGCGTTCCGACTGGATCTCGAAGAACCATCCGGCGCTGGCCATAGAAGAGATCAGTTGGTGCTTCAACGACGTCGTACTTCAACGAAAGTGCTTTGTCGTGGGCGACATTCACGTCGTCGACAACAACGGTGAGAACCATCCCTCGTCCTCCTCCTGATTCGGCGAAGTGGGCGACGATCTCGTGCGTCGCATCGATGATTCCAAGCTCAACGTTGGGTGCGTCATGAGCCTTCAGGTGGACGAACCACTCACTAGCAAACTCAGTCTTCCATCCGAGCAGATCGACGTACCAAGCCTTCGTCTTGGCGATGTCTGTCGTGATGATGTTCGCGAACGCTCTCGTGATCATTTTCTAGCTCCTGTGTTGTGGTCTGGTTTCGTGGCCTCGATAACGAGCGTTGGCGCTCCAGCCAAAACCATTGCGGTGTCTGTGCTTGTGGTTTTCCGTCATGGGGCAACCGGTTCTTGTCGACGAGCGGCCCGCGGGCCGGTGGGTGCGATGTCCATGAAGGTAGGACCAGGCAACTGATACGAAAAACGAAACATTCATATCACTACGATACGAAATAGCGATTGCTGTATTGTCGGGGCCATGACCAGGCCGTTCGGTCCAGATAGCGAACTCCTTCGCACGTTTCTCGCAGTCGCTGCGCACGAGAACACCACCCGGGCGGCGCGATCGATCAACAAGACACAGTCAGCGGTGAGCATCCAGATCAAGAAGCTCGAACACCACCTCGGTGCGGAGTTGTTTGACCGACTGCCTCGCGGCATGAGGCTCAACGAGGCCGGACGGTCGCTTCAACCTCAGGCTGAACGTGCGCTCACCGAGATCGACGCAATCGCTACGCAATTCAGTAACCCGCTGGCAGGAAAGATTCGACTCGGGGTGCCGGACGACTACAGCACGGTCGTTTTGCAACGGGCCCTCTATGCCTTTTCCCGTCGCCACACCGACGTTGAAGTACACGTCACCTGCGGTTGCAGCGGCGGCTATCCCGAGCTCATCAAGAAGAACGAGCTCGACCTCGCCATCTACTCGGCACCTCCGACCCACACATCCCCGACTCTCTTCAAAGAGCCCATGGTGTGGGCCGCCCACCGCGATCTCGACCTAGCGACTGGAGCACCGATCCCGCTCGCCGTGTTCGAACGCAATTGCTGGTGGCGTGACGTCCCGACCGACACGCTCGCTGCCGCTGGTTTCGATTGGTACGTCGCCTTTTCGAGCGAAAGTCACGACGGCGTCCGGGCCGCTGTTCAATCGCGCATGGCCGTGGGAATTCTGCCGCAAAGCGGTCTCCCCCCAGACGTGGAACCACTCCGTCGACTCCCCCGCCTCCCCCCATCGCGCCTTGTGCTGCTCACAGCCAGTGGCGGATCGAGGCCGCTCATCGACGCGATGTCTGAGGCGCTGGCCGGAGCGTTCGAGCCAATTGCGTCCCGGTAAGACCCCCGCCAGTCGGGCTCGACACCTCTCTGCCTCAGCGGTCAGGCGTCATATCGGCGCTCGTCAGTTTGTCCAAGACGTCGACCTTCCTTCGGTGACAACATGTCGACATGACCGCCAAACCAAGTTTTCGCATGGGCAGGCTCGATCACGTCCACATTCGGGTCCCCGACAGGACTGAAGCAGCTGCGTGGTACGCAAAGCACCTGGGCTTCGAGCCAGTCGATCGGTTCGACTTCTGGGCCACCGGATTCGAGGGCGGTCCCATCCAGATCTCCGCTGACGATGGAGCCACGACCCTGGCGCTCTTTGAGGCGGGAGACGGACATCCGATGATCGCTCAGAAGACTGGGGTGGCCTTCAGCGTTGACTTCGACATGTTCGTTTCTTTCACACGGTCCCTCCCGGGAGAGATCGAGACGTCGTGGGGGACCAAACTTGTTCCCGACGACATCGTCGATCTGGACATGTGCTGGGCATTCGATCTAGCCGATCCCTGGGGCAACGTGTACGAGCTGAACTGCTACGAGTACGACCGTGTTCAGACTGATCTGATCGAGGCCGACGGCATCTCTCCTCGGCGTCACTGGCCCAAGGAGCTGTACACCGCCTATCGAAGCTGAGACATCCCGGTGCTGGCACAGCTCAACTGAAACTGCCGAGATGACCCTGCACCGCAGCCGCCGCCAACTCGGGTTCATCGAGCCAAGGCGCATGGCCGGCGCCGGCAACAAGTTGCAGCTCGGCATTGGGAAGCAGCTCGGTGAACTCGCGAGCCGAGGCCTCACCACCGAAGACATCGTCGCTACCCCAGAACAAGTGGACAGGTGATGGGTTGTTGTAGGTGCCGTCGTTTCGGAAGGTGGTCAGGCGGGCGATCGACCGCTCACCGACGTGGGCCTGCGTTGTTTCAGTACTGCACCAGATTCACCGAAACTCCGGCCTCAGCTGCGACCTGCCGAAAGGTCGCCGCCCAGAGCACTCCTAGAGTCGTTTGCAGCAGCTCGGAGCTAGCTGGCGGCCTTCTTGGGGCGGTCAGCGAAGCTCTCCTGCGGCACCCCACGATTCAGCGACATGTGGGAATGGGTGCAGGTCCACCCGTCGCCGTCGCGGTTGAAAATCATGGTCGCCCGCCCTGGCCGGTCGAATGGCGTCTGATCCTTGTGGTACCCGGTGCTGTTCCACGGGGCGACGACGGTGGCCATGGCACCGTCGGCAGAAAGCAACACTTCGGTCTGACCCAGGTCGAACTCGAAGTCTGAGGTCCGGGGCCAGACGTTGTCCCATTGGCTGTCGACCCACTGGTCGAGACTGGCGATGACGTCGCGGTGGGTCCCGAACGCAAGCACGTCAGCATGGAACAGCGGGCGGGCCGACTGGTAGTCAACGTCACGGACGTAGCCAGCAAAGGTGGTGAGCCACTGATCGAAGAAGCTGCGTTGCTCACCGTTGGCCAAGGGCAGAGGTTGCATCGCTAGATCTCGAGGTACGGCGCCTCGCCGACGGTGGTCACCCGATAACCATGGCGGGTCTCGGGGAAGTAGTCCCAGCTGGCATGGTGCTGGACACAGCGATTGTCCCAGATGGCGACCGAGTCCGGCTCCCAGTGGAACCGCACCTGGAACCGAACGCCGTAGGCAATGTGGTCGTACAACATGGCCAGCAGAGCGTCGCTTTCCTTTCGGGTCAGCTGCTTGATCTTGTCGGTGAAACCGCTGTTTACGTAGAGCGCCCGACGTCCGGTTCTGGGATGAGTGCGAACGACCGGGTGCTCACTGACCGGATACTCAACGTCGTCCTTGCGGGCCGAGTAGCGGCCTCGGTAGGCGACGTCCCCCCGATGCACCGCAGTGAGGGTGAGAAGGTACTCCTGCATGGAGGTCGAGAGGGTCTCGAATGCCTCGTACATCGACGACCACATCGTGTCGCCACCGGTTGGCGGCGTTTGCTCGATTCGCAGCATCGAGAGGCCAGGAGGTCGGGCATCACACGACACGTCGGTGTGCCATCCATCGCCGGCGGTGAACTTGCTGTTCTCATCGGTATGAACGAGCAGCACTTCGGGAAAACCATCGGGGGCCTTGGCCGCCGGATGCACATGCAGCTCACCAAGCCGAGCCCCGAATTCGACCTGCTCGGTCAGCGTCATCTTCTGATTGCGGAAGAAGATGACGCCTCGCTCGGCCACCAGTTGGGAGATGGCATCAATGCCATCGTCGTCGAGACCTCGTAGGTCGGTGTCCGGTAGTTCAGTACCAACAACTGTGTTCAAGTCGGTGCGAGTGACATCGGTGAGAACGCTCATAACAACCCCCTCGGTTGCTCTCGAAGTTAGAACGGTCCGGTACCGAGGGAAAGCCACCCGGCAACGAATCGCTTGACCCTCACACGGTGTTAGGTGGTTGGATGGACCCCATGTCCACCCTTCGCATTGGCGACATGGCCCGGTTGGGCGGCGTCTCGGTTCGCATGTTGCGGCACTATCACGAGCTGGGCCTGCTCGAGCCGGCCGAGATCGATGAGTGGACCGGACATCGCAGCTACCACCGGTCGCAACTGGCCACCCTGCAGGAGATCGTGCGTCTACGTCGGTTCGGTCTTCCGCTAGCCCGCATCGCCGAAGTCACTGAGCCCTCAGCCACCATCGAGCAGCTGCAGCAGGTTCTGCTCGACCGCCAACGGGAACTAGCGAGCGAGCTGGCCGATGGCCAACAGACATTGGCCGAACTCGAAGCCCATCTCACTGAACTCACGAACACCACGACCCAGGAGACCACCATGACCACATCGGGAACGACCGCCATCGAGGTCGAGATCAAGTCCGAACCGGCCAGGCTGGTGGCTCAGCTGTCGGCCATCGCCGAATCATGGGCGCCGGAAGACATCGGGCCGACCATTCAGCCGCTGTATCCGGAGCTGATGGCTCGAATGGAGAAGGCGGGAGTGGCCATCGCCGGACCGTCAACCGCCTGGTATGCCGACACCGAAGACGGCAAGATCCAGGTCCATGCCACCTTGACGATCGCCGAGCGGCCTGATGGCGACGCCGAGTCGTTGGGTTTCGAGGTCGTCGAACTGCCGGCACTGTCAAAGGTGGCTTCGACTATCCACACCGGGACCATGGACGATTGCGATCGAACCTACGATGCGCTGCTCGAATGGGTCGAGAGCAACGGCCATCGAGCCGTCGGCTACAGCCGCGAGATCGACATCGAGTGCGAACCCGACAAGCCATGGATCGTCGAACTACAACTGCAGCTCGAAGGCTGAGGTTTGGGCGGCTCAGCGACCAGCAAAAGCCGTCTCGACAAGACCGAGCCACCTGTCAGCCGTTGCCCGGTTGCCAGAGATCTCCACATCGGGGCCGGTCCGACCCCAAAGGGCGGCCAACACCGCAGGTCCAGGACCATCAATTTCCGCTTTGGGAGGTTCGTCTCCCACCAGCCAGCGATCGTCGAGCTGGTCGACTGAGATACGAAGGACCCCGGGTGGAACGCCGACCATCCCAGCGGCGAAAGGCAGTACGAGCTCGACCGCCTCGGCTATGGCATCGCCTACCTGTGCGTGGTTCAGACCTGGACCTGCCAAGCCCAGAGCGTCGGCAACATCCATCCGATGCAACGTGGTCTCGATCGCTGCCCGTCGAAACCACAAGGAGGCAGTTCCAGGGCCGAAGTAGGTTCGGCACGGCAGCTCGGGGTCGAGAGATCGAAACGTTTCCAGGCAACGACCCATTTCGGCCGCGAAGTAGTGCAAAGCGGCCTCACCCTGCGGCCAAGTGTCGGGCCATGGAACTGAGTCGAACATCTCCGATTGGTCGGGCGGTGTACGAGCTCCGTGCGGATACGACAGACCGAGGCCGATAGCGAGGTGGTTGACGACGTGCTCGACATTCCATCCCGGACAAGCGGGCACCGTGACAGCCAGGGCCTCAACTGGAAGTTTTGCAAACCAACCGATGTTGTCGTCGAGCCAGTTCAAATGATCGTTGGGTGCCATCAAACACCTACTGAGCGGGCACGAATAATGGCCCCATGGAGGCCGGGGCCGGTGTCGTGGGTGTACTCGATGCTCGCCTCGACCAGACCGGCGTCGGACAACATGGCGAGGTAAACGTCATGTTCGAGGGCGCCCTCTCCGCACTCGGCCCAGGCTTCTCCATCTTCTGAGGGGGCACGACCGTTGTCGGCCACGACATCGGAGATGGCGACTCGCCCGCCGGGTCGGAGGACCCTGCCAATCTCAGCAAAGACCGATTGCTTGTCGGGGGCCAAGTTGATCACACAGTTCGAGATGACCACGTCGACCGAGCGATCAGGAAGCGGAAGGTCTTCGATCATGCCGGAAAGAAACTCGACGTTGGCGACATTGGCCTCTGCCGCATTGGCGCGGGCCAGGTCAAGCATCTCGTCCAAAAAGTCCACTCCGTAGGCCTTCCCTCCCGGTGTCACCCGACGGGCGGAGAGAATGACGTCAAGCCCACCGCCCGACCCGAGGTCGAGCACGGTTTCACCCGGTTGCAGATGGGCCATGGCATAGGGGTTGCCACAGCCCATTGAGAGATCAGCCATCTCCGACGATGCTTGGGCGA
>CALHBU010000240.1 GCA_937930655.1 uncultured Acidimicrobiales bacterium
GCCGAGAAGGCGGCCGATCTGATTCTGGGAAACACCCCGCTGTCTCCTGACAGCGCCGACTACTACCTGCCAGACGCGACGCCGTGAGCCAGCCCAACATCCTGCTGGTCATGGCCGATCAGCTCGGCGCGCCCTTCCTCCATCCGTATGGCGGACAAACGGTTGTGACCCCCACCATCGACCGCCTGGCAGCGGAGGGCGTGTGTTTCCAGTCGGCGTATAGCAACAGCCCGCTCTGCGCTCCTGCTCGTTTCGCCATGATGAGTGGCCAGCTGAACTCAGCCATTGGCGCCTACGACAACGCTTCGGAATTCCCGGCCAGCGTGCCAACCTTTGCTCACTATCTGAGGGCTGCTGGCTACCAGACCTCGCTGGCCGGCAAGATGCACTTCGTCGGCCCTGATCAACTGCACGGCTACGAAGAGCGGCTCACCACCGACATCTATCCCGCCGACTTCGGCTGGACCCCCAACTGGAGCGAGTCCGACAGTCGCTTCGACTGGTGGTTCCACAACATGGAGAGCGTGACCGGTGCTGGCACAGCCGATGTTTCCAACCAGCTCGACTACGACGATGAGGTCGGCTTCAAGGCGGTCAGAAAGCTCCGCGATTTGGCCCGCACCGCCGATGACCGACCGTGGTTTCTGACCGTCTCGCTCACCCATCCTCATGACCCCTATGTGGCCCGCCAGCAGTTTTGGGATCTCTATGAGGGAGCCGACATTCCTCTGCCGGAGGTGCGAACCATAGATCCGGCCAACGACGACCCTCATAGCCAACGGCTGCGTCACGTCATTGCAGCCGATGTCACCGAGGTAAGCGACGCCCAGACCAGAGATGCCCGGCGGGCCTACTTCGCCAACATCTCCTACGTCGACCACTGGACCAGACAGTTTCTCGAGGTTCTCGACCACCATGGCATGGCCGACGACACGGTGGTCATCTTCACCTCAGATCACGGCGACATGCTCGGCGAACGGGGCCTCTGGTACAAGATGTCGTTCTTCGAGCACAGCGCCCGTATACCGCTGATAGTGCACGCCCCGTCTCGGTTCTCACCTAGAACGGTCAAGACGCACACCAGCCTGCTCGACTTGGCACCGACACTCCTCGAACTGGCAGGCGTCGAGACTCCCGAGCTGATGTCCGGTGCCAGCCTCCTACCCCTCTTGACGGGTCCAGAAACGGCCGAACCACGAACCGTTGTAGGCGAATACCTCGGAGAGGGAGCGATCGCCCCCATCTTCATGATCCGCCGCGACCAATGGAAATACGTGTGGTCAGCGGCCGACCCACCGCAGCTCTACGACCTTTCGAATGACAGGAACGAGTTGAACAATCTGGCTGGAAGGGCCGGCCACGTTGCTACTGCCGCCGCCTTTGAAGCCGAAGTCCACCAGCGATGGGACGCCGAACAAATCGATGGTCAGGTGCGAGCCAGTCAACTGGCCAGGCGAACAATCGACGAGGCCATGCGCCGTGGGCGGTTCTCGCCCTGGGACTTCGAACCCTCCAGCGACGCCGCCAACCAGTTCATGCGCAACCACCTCGACCTCAACGACGTCGAATCAGGCCGTCGAGCGTGAAAGGTTGAGCCCAGTTCCGGACATGAAGAGGTTGTGGCCACTACCACCCCTCCAACAACCGCAAACCTACAGGCGGTCCCAGCGCTCGTGACCGAGCAGCACGACTTCCGTCAGATCTTCGACGAGACCTATCCACAGTTGGTTGCCTATGCCCGTCGTCGCACGGCATCCGATGCCGATGCCGACGATGCCGTGGCCGAGGCCTACGCCACGGCCTGGCGCCGCTGGTCCGAGCTCGAAGCCGACCGGCAGCCCCTCCCGTGGCTCTACGCAGTTGCCGGCAACGTGCTCCGCAACCACTGGCGCTCTACCAAGCGACGGCTCCGACTGGTCGACCACATCGAAGCCCAGCCGCAGCCCAGCTCGCCCCCGAACCCGGCCGACCGCCAGGGTGCCGAGCTTCGGGAGGCGATGGAGCAACTGGCCGACGACGACCGCGAGGTCCTCACGCTGATGGCGTGGGAAGGCCTCACTCACGCCGAAATCGGCGAGGTACTCGGCTGCTCGGCCAACGCCGTCGGTATCCGTATCCACCGAGCCCGCCACCGGCTCGAGGCGATCCTCGACTCTCACCCCAACGACTCTGACCCGGCCCAGAAAGAAGCCTGACCCAATGACCGACGAACTCTTCGACCATCTTCGAGCCGCCGACCCGGTGGACCGTTCGCAACTTCCCTCGGCCAATGACTCGGCCGCCCAACACCTTCTGGAGAACATCATGGAAACTTCTGACAACGCTGGTTTCACCACCGCAGGGAACGACGGCTTCAGTGCCCCACCCGCTGCGGTGCCATTGGCCGAGCGCCCTCGCCGGCGCATCGGCCAGTCGATCATGGTGGCCGCCGCTGCCATATTGCTGGTCATGGGCGCCGTCGTCCTGTGGCCCTCCAACACCGAGCCAGCGCTCGCCGCGGTGCAAGGAGCGGCCGCCACTACGGCCGAGACCGAGACGGGCCGAGCTACCACCACCTTCACCGCTTCGGCCACCGACTCGACCGATGCTGGCGAGGCACTCGGCACCGTCGAGGTCACCTTCGCTGGCCGAGACGTCGCCTTTGCTCTTGATCTCACCGACGTCTCGGGCGTTGCCAGCCAAGAACTCGACGGCTTTCCTCTCACCGAGGGCCGCTATGTCGACGACGTGATCTACGCCAACCTCGACGGCGAGTGGATCTCGGTTCAGGCTCCCGGCCTCATCACCGATGCCGCCCTTCGCATCGCCGATCCCCGCAACATCCTGGTGACCGTCCAAGAGCTGGTGCAGACCGAACTCATTGGGGAGACCACCGTCGATGGCATGAGCGTCACCCACTACCGCAGCGTCGTCGATCTTGGCGCCGACACCCTCGGCGAAGCAGGCCTTCTGGCCGGGCTCGAAACCCAGATGGATGCCGACGTCGACGGCGAAGTCACCATCGACCTCTATGTCGACGACCAGGGCCGGATGTACCGAGTCGATGTTGCCGGTGATCTGACCGAGCCAGACGGGCCAGGCACTGCCGACTTCCAGCTCACCACCATCTTCAGCGACCTCGACACCGACATCACCATCGAAGCTCCGGCCGATGCGGTCGAGTTCGATCTCGGTGGCGAAATGTTCGACGGCCTCGACGAAGAACTGGAAGAGCTCGAAAACAACTAGCCCGCTCGTTCCCCCAACGCTGCCTCCGCCCTTCGTTCGCGTAACGTGGCCGGTACCGAAGGGACAAGCCATGCCACCGATCAAATTTGCACACGTCGTCCTACGCACCAGCCGCTACGAAGAGATGCTGGAGTGGTGGACATCCGCCCTCGAGGCCGAGATCCGGCACGGCAACGAGTTTCTCTCATTCATGTCCTACGACGATGAGCACCACCGCGTCGCCATCGTCAACATGCCCGAACTAGCCGAGCAGGACCGCAAGACGGCGGGCGTCGAACACGTGGCCTTCACCTTCGGATCACTCGACGAACTGTTCGAGCAGTACAAGCGACTGAAGGCTCGGGGCGTGCTGCCGTACTGGTCGATCAACCACGGCATGACCCTCTCCGGCTACTACCGCGATCCCGACGGCAATCAGGTCGAGTTTCAACACGACCTTTGCTCGCTGGAGGAAGCCGATGTGTTCATGCGCTCTCCAGCCTTCGCCGCCAACCCCATCGGCATCAAGGTCGACTTCGAAGACCTCATCGAACGCTACGAGAACGGTGAGGCGGCAGAGTCCATCACCGCCTATGTTCCAGCCTGAGCCGTTTCGCACAGAGAAAGAACCGCCCCAATGAATGCTCTTAGTTCGACGCCGCTAACCAAGCAGTACAAGACCGTCAACGGCAAGCAGATGGCCTATCACGAAGCTGGTGAGGGCCAAACCGTGCTGTTTCTTCACGGCAACCCGACATCGTCGTATCTGTGGCGCAACATCATCCCCCACCTCTCGGGGAAAGCTCGCTGCATTGCTCCCGACCTGATCGGTCAAGGCAATTCCGACAAGCTCGACGATAAAGGCCCTGAGTCCTACACCTTCGTGCAGCATCGGGAGTACCTCGACGGGCTCCTCGACCAGCTCGACCTCGGCGACAACGTCACCCTGGTCATCCACGACTGGGGTTCAGCCCTTGGCTTCGACTGGGCCAACCGGCACCGCGACCGTGTAGCGGGCATTTGCTACATGGAAGCCATCGTCCAACCGGTGGCCAGTTGGGATGACTGGCCGGAGAACGCTCGTGGCATCTTCCAGGGCTTCCGCTCTCCCGCCGGCGAAGAGATGGTCATGGAGAAGAACCTCTTCATCGAAGCGGTCCTGCCCAACGCCGTGATTCGCGATCTCAGCGAGGAAGAGATGACCGAATACCGGCGTCCGTTCGCTGCTGATGACGCCGATCGACGCCCAACCCTCACCTGGCCTCGCCAGATCCCGATCGAAGGCGAGCCGGCCGAGGTGGTTGCCATCGTTCAGTCCTATGCCGACTGGCTTCCCACCTCCGAGGTGCCGAAGCTGTTCGTCAACGCCGACCCTGGAGCCATTCTCATTGGCCCAAATCGAGACTTCTGTCGGACCTGGGCCAACCAGACCGAGCTCACCGTAAGCGGCAACCACTTCATCCAAGAAGACAGCCCGAACGAGATCGGCGAGGCGCTCGCAGCCTGGCTGCCCACCGTGTGACCAACCACCTGTGACCGGCCGCACACCCGAATGGTCAGTTGATGCAATTGGAGATCTGACCGGCACCGTCGTCGCCATCACCGGCGCCAATAGCGGTATCGGCTTCGAAGCGGCCAAGGTGTTGGCTTCCAAGGGCGCGACCATCGTGATGGGTTGCCGCAACCGCCAAAAAGGAGAGGCGGCACAAGCAGACCTGGCTGCCAACGCACCCGACGCCAACATTGAGTTGATCGAGCTGGACATGGCCGATCTTCGCTCGGTCAGGCTGTTCGCCTCCAAGCTCTCAGAGACGTTCCCGACCGTCGACGTGCTGGTGAACAACGCCGGGATCATGGCTGTCCCCTACGACACAACGGCCGACGGCTTCGAGCGTCAACTCGGCACCAACCACTTCGGCCACTTCGCCCTTACCGGCCTGCTGCTGCCCACGCTGCTCACCTCGCCGGCGGCCCGAGTGGTGACGGTCAGCTCGATCGCTCATCGCGAAGGCGCCATCGACTTCGACAACCTTCAGTTCGACGGCGGGAACGGCTACTCACCATGGGCCGCGTACCGACGATCGAAGTTGGCCAACCTCTTCTTTGCTTACGAGCTCGATCGACGACTTCGGCGAGGCGGACACAACGTTGCCTCCATAGCGGTTCATCCCGGCGTGTCCAATACCGGGCTCTTCGACCACTACAAGTCGTCATGGTGGAGCCGACTGGCCCAGCCGGTCGTCAATCTGGTTCTACAGGGCTCGGACATCGGAGCTCTCCCCACCGTTCGGGCCGCCACCGACCCCGATGCCACCGGTGGCCAGTACTACGGGCCAACCAAGTACCGAGAGACAACCGGCCCACCAAAGCTCACAACCTCCAACCAGCTGTCTCACGACGAAGACATTGCTCGTCAGCTATGGGAGATCTCCGAGGAATTGACCGAGATCTCGTACCTCAGCCGGTAACAGCCGGCTCTCCCCTTCAGCCAGCTACCGCTGGCATACCGAAGTCCCGGTAGGAGGCGATGGAGAAGTAGGGAATGCCCTGCTCAGCCAGTGGAGCCTTGGCATGATCGCCACGATCGAGGAGGGTGCAGGCCGCAACGATCTCGGCGCCGGTGGCGGCGATGACCTCGATGGCTTTGAACATCGAGCCCCCGGTGCTCACAACATCTTCGACCACCACCACTTTGACGCCCGGTCCGACGGTGGCTCCCTCGATCTGCTTGCCTGTGCCCCGGCCCTTTGGCTCCTTGCGTACAAAAAACCACCGCTTGTCGCTGGCCAAGGCAACGCCAACGGCCAAATGGTCAGCACCCAACGTGAGACCACCAACTGCGTCGTAGTCGATACCGGCATCGACCAGCTGGGCGTGCATGGCATGGCACGCCACCCGAAGATCGGCCGCCTCGGCCAACCCTGCCTTGCCATCGACAAAGTGCTTCGACATCTGACCGGAGGCCAACTCGATCGGCTCGTCCAGCTCGGTCACCGCCTTGTCGCCGAGAATGATCTTGGTGTCGGCAACGAGCTGTTCGACGTTCATAGCTGAGTCTCCTGAGATCACGAAGCCGTCACGGCCCGTAGGTTTTGGTCAGAGTTTCAAGGTCGTCGAGGCTCGACACATCGACTTTGAGATCCTGAAGGAGCCCATCGCGAAGTCCATAGATCCAGCCGTGAACCTGCACCTGCTGGCCTCGAGCCCACGCGTCCTGGACAACGGTGGTTCGGGCCACATTGAGAACCTGACAGCGCACGTTGATCTCGCAGAAACGGTCGTGAGCATCCTCGACATCGAGGCTCTCCAGTTCAGCGGCGTGGTCCCGCTTGGCGGCCTGGAGATGCCGCAGCCAGTTGTCGACCAGACCGACTCGCTGGTCGAGCAGAGCAGCCTTCACGCCGCCACAGCCGTAGTGGCCGGTGACGACCACGTGCTTCACCTCCAAAACGTCGATGGCGTACTGGAGCACCGAAAGACAGTTGAGGTCGCTGGGCACAACCAGGTTGGCGATATTGCGATGGACGAAGACCTCGCCCGGTGGCAGGCCGACGATTTGGTTCGCCGGAACCCGCGAGTCGGCGCAACCAATCCACAGGTAGCTGGGAGTCTGTTGCTCACTAAGGCGAGCGAAGAAGTCGGGATCGTCCTCGACCATCTTGGCGGCCCAAGCTCGGTTGGCTTCGAACAGCTCGGGAGGTTCGGGGTAGGTCATCGAATGCCAAGGTTACCGGCTCAGAACCACCGCTCAGAGGCCATTTCGGCACCTCGCGCCATGGTCTCAAGCTTGGCCCAAGCAACGCTTTCGGCCACTTCGCCAAACCCCGCGCTGGTGTCGAAACCACAGTCGGTGCAAGCCAAAACCCTCGACGGATCGCCGACCGCCTGCACCACTCTGTCGATCCGATCGGCCACCACCTCGGGATGCTCGACATAGTTGGTGGTGGTGTCGATCACGCCGGTAGCCAGCGTCCAGTTGCTTGGCAACGGTTGCCGAGCAAACTCCTTGAACTCGTGTTCGTGTCGGGGATTGGCTCCCGACACCAGGAGGCCACCGACGTTGGCCTGGTAGAGCAGAGGCAAGAGGTCGGCCAGCGGTGTGTCGTGCACGTGCGGCCCTTCGTAGTTCCCCCAGCACACGTGCAGCCGGACCTGTTCAGCCGGGATGCCTTCGAGTGATCGGTTGAGCACGTCGGTCACCTGGTCAACGAACTCCAGGAACGCAGAAATCGGCTGATGGCCGAACATGCCGTGGCGCTCCATCGCCAGATCGGGTGCATCGATCTGCAGCATCAGCCCGGCATCGATGATGCGCCGATATTCGACTGCGAGGGCGGCCCCTACTGCATCGAGGTACCGGCTGCGATCGCCATAGAATCGGTCGGCCATGGCACAGACGACGATGCCGGGCGAAGGCGCCGTCATGAACGCTGCCGTGAAGGGGTGAGCCGACAGTCGGGTGCAGTCGGCGTCGACCGCGTCGGTCGAGCCATACGCAATCTCGCCGATGGCCTGGGGCGGCCGAGAGAGATTGACCCTGGGCCGTGACGACACCTGGGACCGCTTCAGCTCGATAAAGTCCGGGTGCTCGGCCATGTCGGTCCAACCCCGGGCCGCACCATCGCCGGCGCCGAATCCGCTCATTCGATGCTGCACGTAGGTGAAGAAGCTCTCTCGACCCTGCTCACCGTCGTTGCCAACATCGATGCCGACCTCGTGCTGCTTTCGCACCGAGTGGGCGACGGCATCGTCGACCAGCGGTGCCACTCGGGCTGCCACCAGGGGCAAGCCATCCGCCGAAGCCGACCCTCGACTGAGCTCTTTCAGGGCAGCGATGAGCGCCGGGGGTCGAGGCAGGCTGCCGGCATGGGTGGTGAGAATTCTTGACACTGGCGCTACCCCGCCGGATCGGACCGGGAGCCTCGCAGCAAGCCACCTGGTCGTTCGCCGGTGAACTCGCCGTCGGCCATGGTCTCCACACCGGCCACGAACGTGTGGCGGTAGCCCACGGGCCGCTGCACCAGTCGCTTCCCGCCAGCCGGGAGATCGAACACCAGCTCGGGACGCCCAACCGACAGCGCTCCATGGTCGACAACGTTGATGTCGGCTCGATAGCCGGGTTGCACCAGTCCTCGATCGAGCAGGCCATACGTCTCGGCTGTTCGGCGGGTCTGCTTGTTCACCACGAACTCGAGGGGCAACTGCTCTCCTCTGGTCCGATCTCTCGTCCAGTGGCTGAGGAGATAGGTGGGGTACGAGGCATCGCAGATGGTCCCGACGTGGGCGCCGGCGTCGCCAATACCGCAGATCGTGTAGGGATCGGTCAGCATCTCCCGGATGTCCTCGAGGTCGCCATTGAAGTAGTTCTCGAAGGGATACAGCAGCAGGTTGGTGCCGTCGCCGGCGGCCATGATGTCGAGGGCCAGCTCCCACGGGTCCCCGCCGGCCGCCTCGGCTCGGGAAGCGATGGAGGTGGCAGGGTCGGGCTCATAGTCGAGCTCATCACCGAGCTCGTAGGCCCGGGTAAGGGCGTAGCTCATCCACTCGGTGTGGCCATTGGTGGGCCGGTCTCGAAGCAACGCCTCACGCAACCCGCTGTCGTTGCGAAGCCGGGCCGCCCGCTCGGCGAGCGGCAGGTCGGCCACCGCGGCGTAGGCCGGATGAGTGTTGAACGGATTCACGGTGACGTCGAGACCGAGCATCACACCGATGGGCCGGCAACCGACCTGGCCGGTAGCGGCGATGCCAGCCGAGTTGGCCTCGTGGATTTCCTTCTGGGTGATGCGCCAGCGGTCTGGGTCGCTGTCGATCTGCAGCAGCAGAACAGAAAGAGGGCGTCCCGACAGCTCGGCCGCCTGACGAAGGTGGGCGAAGTCCCCGTCTCCGAAGTCGGAGTTGACTTGCAGCACACCGGCTTGTGCTCGCTGCATGGCCACCGCGATCGCGGCCAGCTCCGGATCGCCGGCCGACAAGCTGGGCGTCAGCGTGCCGTCGGCCGCCTTGTGCTTGATGGTCCGACTGGTGCTGAACCCCAAAGCGCCCGCACTCAGACCCTCCTCGACCAGACGACCCAGCGTGGTCAGCTCTTCTTCGGTCGGGACCTCGTTGTGGTCGGCGCCTCGCTTGCCCATCACGTAATACCGAAGTGCACCGTGAGGAATCTGGGCCCCGATGTCGATCACCCGAGGCGTCGACGCCAGTGCATCCAGATACTCGGGGTAGGTCTCCCAGCTGAAGTCGATGCCCTCGGCCAGCACCGATCCCGGGATGTCCTCGACACCTTCCATGAGGTTGATGAGGTAGTCCTCGGTGCCCGGTGCCACCGGGGCAAAACCGACCCCACAGTTGCCGAACACCGCAGTGGTAACGCCATGCCACGACGACGGAGACATCTCCGGATCCCAAGTGGCCTGACCGTCGTAGTGAGTGTGCACGTCGACCCAACCGGGCAATACCAGCTGGCCCTCGGCATCGACCTCCCGGTGGGCCGGGCCGTCCACGCCACCAACTGCGGTGACAACACCATCGCTGACCGCCACATCGGCTACCAACCGGTCAGCTCCGCTGCCATCGACCACCGTGCCGTTACGAATCACCAAGTCGTGCATGGCCTCGACGCTACGGGACACGCCGCCACCGGGCCAGAGGGGTGCTCACGCAACAGTGATGCCAAACTGCAGCATGGCTAGCTCGCACCTGCTCACCCACTGGGGGCCGCATCTCATCGAGAGTGACGGCAACGATGTCACTGCGGTGCTCGACCACCCAACCGATCCCGAGCCGTCACCGCTGGGTCAGGGCCTCAAAGCTGCCACCAGCAATCGGGTCGCCCGGCCATCGGTCCGGAAGTCATGGCTCGAGGGCGGACCGGGCACGGCCACTCATCTGCGAGGGCAGGAGCCATTCATCGAGGTCGAGTGGGATCACGCCATCGAACTGGTGGCCTCCGAGCTGGCAAGGGTCCAGGAGCAACATGGCAATCCCAGCATCTACGCCGGCTCGTACGGCTGGGGATCGGCCGGACTGGTCCATCAACCCTCCAACCAGATCACCCGCTTCTTCCGACAGTTCAGCGCCCAGAAG
>CALHBU010000241.1 GCA_937930655.1 uncultured Acidimicrobiales bacterium
GGGGCATCGATCCGGAGACCGGCAACTACTACGACGACACCAAGATCTACATCGACAACGCGGCGATCACCGATGATGACAAGAGCAAGGTTTTCGAGGGCAACACTCGTCGTGTGTTCCCCCGCCTCACAATCTGAACAGTCCGGCCCGAGAACGAGAGCGAGTAGTCATGCAGAATCCATCCGCCCATCGAGTGGTGTCCGAGGTCGAACGGGCTCCGGCCAGCATCATCCAAGGGCTCGCCCCCATCGGCACCGCAACCGTGCATGAAGCCATCGGTCGACGAGGGTTTGTGGGCCCACATATCACTCCAATCCAGACCGGCACTCGGCTCGCCGGCTCGGCCATAACCGTGAGCTCTCACCCCGGCGACAACTTGATGACTCATGCCGCAGTCAGCGTCGCCCAACCGGGCGACGTCATCATCGTGTCTCACACTGCGCCGTCGACGCACGGCGGCTTCGGTGACCTGTTGGCCACATCAATGCAGGCCATTGGCGTCGTCGCCTTCCTGACCGATGCTGCTGTTCGCGACACCTCCGACCTACGAGAGATGGGGTTTCCGTGCTGGAGCCAGTACATCTCGTGTCAGGGAGCGGTGAAGGCCACTCCCGGGTCGGTGAACGTACCGATCAGATTCGGCGAGACCATCGTGAATCCCGGCGACGTAGTCTGCGCCGACGACGACGGTGTCGTCGTGGTCGCCCGAGACGAAGCCGAGTGGGCGTTGGAGATGTCCAACAAGCGGCTCGAGAACGAATCGGCCACTCGGGCCCGACTCGAAGCGAAAGAGCACGGCTTCGACTTCTATGGTCTTCGAGACAAGGCAATCGAACTCGGCATCGAGTTCACCTAGCCAGCCCTCTTTGGCCAATCCGTCTAGGAAAGAGACCCGCTTCGGCCCTCTCCCTCGGCGAAGCGGGCCGCACCGCTCTGAGCACCGGCCTGCTTTGCCTGTTGAGCGAAGAATGCTTCCTGCCGAATGGCCTCGGCGTCGGGCAGCCCGGCCTGGGCATAGGCCGATGCTCTGTCGGCCAACATGGCCAGTTCAGGGAACCCGGCGATTTGCTCAGCCAGCTCGATTGCTGCGTCGAGTGCGGTTCCGTGAGGCACGACACGATCGGCCAGCCCGATGGCCTTGGCCTCGGCCGCCTCGACCGGCCGTCCGGTGGTGAGCATGTCGATGGCGCGCCCCATACCGATCAGTCGAGGTAAGCGGACGGTGCTGCCGTCCGACATCGGTACCCCGAATCGACGACAGAACACGCCGAAGACAGCTGTCTCAGCCGCTACCCGTAGATCGCACCACAGCGCTAGGCCGAGACCACCGGCTACCGCGTGGCCTTCAACCGCGGCGATGATCGGTTTGCTGAGTGGAGCGTGGGTCGGACCCTTGGGGCTGGCCGCCCAGGGCTCGTACACCGCACCCTCGCTGGCCATCTCCTTGAGGTCAGCGCCAGCGCAGAACGAGCCGCCAGAACCGGTTAGTACCGCCACCTTGGCGTCGTTGTCGGCTTCGAAGGCCCGGCAGGCGGCCACCAGTGCCTGGCTGGCCGGAATATCGAGCGCGTTTCGGGCCTCGGGTCGATTGATGGTGATGATGGTCACCACACCCTGTTGCTCGGACGTTACGGCATCGGACGAAATCATCAGCGCAGTCGGCTTCGTGTGTCGTCGAGCAGTTTCTGAATGAGTTGGTCGCCTCGTTGTCTGTTTGGTTCGGCGTAGAGCTTCTCAATGGTGTGATGGGTTCGCATCGGGGAACCAAGATAGTGCCGCTCGTAGAGGTCGTTGCGGCTGCCGAGGGCCGAACCGAGATGGTCCCAGGCCAACCGGAAGATCTGGCTGCGCTCGGCCGCCGTTATGTTGCCGGCACCTGGCAGAAACTCGTCGGTGAGCTTGGCCACTCTGGCATCGTGCAGCTGGCCCTGGCTTGGTGTCGACAGCAAATTGGCGCCTCCGATGGCCCGCAGAATCTCGTTGGTCCTCACCATCCACTGAGGGATCAGGGCCCGGGCCGCGTGCATTGGTTGGGCACCGGGGAACACTCCGCCGTCTTCCCACGTCTTCGGGTTGTCGATCGCCGCAGTGAGGGCACTGCGGGTCATTTCCACGTAGGTGTGAATCTCACCCAGCATGTCGATGGTCTTGTCGGAAGTGTCGTTGACTGCCTCGGCCATCCGGCCGGCCAAACGGTAGAGGAACTCGAGTTTGGTGAGAGCCCGGACCGTGGTCTGTTGCATGATGTTTGGCCACCACGGACTGGTGTGCATGACCGAGTTGTACACACCGAACTGACCGTCGATGAACACGTTCTCCTTGGGCACCGACACATCGTCGAAGATGCAATACGCGTCCTGTTCGTCGAATCGACTGGAGATAGGCGCATCAAGAGGGTGATCGGTTCGTGTGCCACTGTCGCGACAGAGAAAGACTAGTCCGGGAGCATCCATGGCAACGGTGAACGACAGTGCGTAATCGGGCGACGAGCCCGGCGGTAGAGGTGCCCCGGGGTACACGGTCTGTTCGTCGGCGAAGGGAGCGAGGGTGGCAAGCATTCGAGCCCCTCGCACGATGATGGCATCGGCTGTTTCGCCGACCTTGTGCAATGGCACCGGATTGTCGACGAAGTTGGCGTCGGTGGCCTTGTCGATAGTGGGGTGAACAATGGTGTGAGTGAGTGAGAGGTCATCTCGACGGAGCCGCCGCTGGAACTCGACCAGGTTCTCGTAACCCTCGGCATTCTCGTTGTCCGCCCCCGCCCATCGGGTCCGGTCCGAAGCGAATCCGGCAAAGGTCACGTTCATGTAGTCAGGCGTTCGACCCATCTGACCGATGCTCACCTCGGCTGCCCGAACCAGCGCCTGGTGACGGGTGACAAGGTCGGCCTGAGACCGGGGCAGGATGTGGCTACCGGCCATTGGCTCGCCGGTCTCAGGGTCGGCCACGATCATGTCGTCGGGGTGTTCGTGATGGGCGTCGTAGTAGGCGGCGATGGTCTCCGCGCCGCCCCGCAAAAGTGGATGGTCCAGAACGGAGTCGATCTTCTCGTCGCCGAGCCAGATCTCCCGGGAAGTGGCGGCGAGCCCCTCCAGGTAGTCCTTGCCGGTCCGTACAGTCATGGGGGCGGCCCTTCGTGTTGCTCGATTCAGAGTCTCGCACAGTTCTCGATCAGGCCGCCGTGGCGAGAAGCCTGGATCGCTTGGCCCTGGTTGAATGAGCTTTTAGGATCAACACTGTTTAGGGCACATGGACTATCAACTTGACCGGTTGGCACCCCGATCAAGGTGTATGAGCATTGATCAGGGGACCGACACCGATGTTTCAGCGGTACTGGATCAGCTCGAGACGGATGCCGCAGCACCGACCCCCGAAACTTGGTGCATTGCACGGCGTCGGCTCGGTTGGTCCTTAGAGTTCGCGGCCAGCGAGATCGGAATCTCCGCCCTTCACCTGGACCACATCGAGGTCGGTGTCAGAACACCCGACAACGAGCTGGTCGAACGTCTTGCCGAAGCGTATGGGGTGGATGCCGCCCGCCTCGAGGCACGGGCGCGAATGGAACGGGTTCCTCCCCGGTATGACCCCGACACTCAGACGCTCTGGCTTGGTTGGTTGCCGATTGAGACCGCCGGCTTCGACAATGACCAACTCTTGACGGCCATTGCCAACACGCTGCGCACCATGCGTTCATTGTCGGAGCAACATCCGGTGCACATTCGCACCTTTGATCTGACGTTGATCGCTCCGTTGCTCGATCTGGAGGACAAACAACTCAGCTGCCGACTCATGACCTCCCTCGGGCTGTCTCCAGCGGAGGCAGTTACATTGCTAGACCAACTCCAATCGACCGGGGACTAGCCAGCAGGGGGACTGGGTCGGGGCTCAGGCCTTCGAGGCAATGATGGCGATGTTGTCCTGGCCACCAGGATTCCCGTCAACTCCGGTCAGGGCCAGCGCAGTCAGTTGCTGCACAGCCAGCAACGGAGATTCGGCGTTGGCGAGAACAGACTCGATGTGGTGCCGCTGGATCGAGGTCTCCGGACGCCGGTAGTGGCATTCGTCGACACCGTCGGTGTAGCAAAGCAGCCAATCTCCGGGTCGGGCTCCAAAATGAAAAGGCGATCCGAAGCGGGGTGCTGAATCGGGCCGGGTCGAGACGTAGCGACTGTCTCGCCGGTTGAGGGGCTCGGACAGGGCCTCCGGACCGACGACGATGAAGGTCGAGTCCCCGAACGTGATGCCGAAGCCGTTTCGCTCGACCCGGTCGTAGAGCACAACCAAAAGGGTGGTTTCGGACTCAGTGGTTGGTGGGTCGCCGACTGCGAGCGAGGCCACCATCTCTTCCAAGTCTGCCGGCGAGGTCGGCTGGCTGCGGGCCCACATCTCGTGCAGACGTGAGATGAGGAGGTGGCTGGCTTCGTGACCAAAGTGGGCGTCAGCGACAGCAAATCCGGCCCACCGGCCGGCTTCTATGGCGCACAGAGCATCTTCATTGGGAAAGGCCGCATCGCGCTTGAACTGCGCGCTAGGTGAGGAGGGATCTGACCCGACGCTGATGGCGGCCGCGGTACGGGTACCGATGGGGCCGGCTGCTACTGCGCCATAGCTCTGATACCGCTCACCGAGAAGCAGCATCCGGCCCAGGTTTTCCTGATCGTTGTTGGCCTGTTGATCAGCTGACATCGATGCTGATTAGTTCCTTACCAAACGGAAGACGGGTATCTCTCGGTTCGCTTCGGCCGCGCTCTTCTCGTACTCGGAGAACTGTGGCATTTGGGCTGCTTGTTGGTCATAGAGCCGCTTACGTTCGTCGCCCTCGGCCAGATGAGCGGTGGCTTCCCACGATTCAGTGCCGATCTCGACTTTCACCGTGGGATTGGCAAGCAGGTTGTGATACCAGTTCGGATGTTCGGGAGCGCCGCCCTTGGAGGCAATGATGATGGGGTCGTCACCGTCGGTTGAATACACGAGGGGCGAGCACAACTCCCGGCCGCTCTTGGCCCCCGTCATGGTGACGAGAATCATTGGCGCTCCTTCGAATGGGCCTCCACAGACACCTGCGTTCGTGCGGAACTCTTCGATGACGCCTTTGTTGAATTCGAGAAAATCAACCATGCCAACACGCTAGGACCAATGGACCTCGCTGGCACTGCGTCTAGTCGTCGAAACCGATGAAACTCACCACGTCGGCGTTGTCGGCCCGAGTCGACACAACGCTGTTGGCCACGAAGTCGTCGTCGGGGTAGCCCATGGCCACGCAGGTCATGATCACCTCGTCCTCGGGAATGTTGGCAAACTCCCGGACCACCTGGGACTGCATGATGCCCTGGCCGTTGATGACGCACCCGAGGCCCCTGGACGTTGCAGCCAGAACCAGGCCGTAGGTGGCCGAGCCACAATCGAAGTGGGCGACGGTGTCGTCGGCCAGTGCCCGGTCGAGAGTTACCACGACCGAGACAGGT
>CALHBU010000242.1 GCA_937930655.1 uncultured Acidimicrobiales bacterium
GCCGGAATCGAACCAGCGACCCGCTGGTTCGGCAGAGCCTCATGCGGCTCTACAGCGAGGAAGCGACGAAGAGCTTGGTCGCTCTGCGCACTCGGGCCGAACTGAAAGCCGGCAAAACCCCTGGTCCTGGTGGTTCTCTCGGCAAGCTGCACGGCGCCAAGATTGCATGGCTCATGCGCGACATCGGGCTCGAGATTCTGGGGCCTGAGGGAGCGGCATGGGATGGCCCGGACGATGCCGAGGGCGCGAAATGGTCGAACGCCATCCTCCGAAGCTTCAGTTCGAACATCGCCGGTGGCACCGATGAAATCCAGAAAAACATCATCGGGGACCGAGTGCTGGGGCTGCCACGCGAGCCCAGCGTCGACAAGGACGTTCCGTTCAGCGACTTGAAAACCGGCACCCAGAGCGGCTGAGTCGGCAAGGGAAGCGCGGTAGAACTGCCTAGCCCGTACTTCTACCCAAGCTGATCCCTAATACCACCTAGAGTGGTATTACTACCACCTGGAGCGTCGTCGGCGGGACGGCGCCATGAGGCGTGCAGGTGGAAGAATGCAGACTCGTCGTCGGCAGTGGTTAGCGGTTCTTAGTTGTGTCCTGATGTGCGTTACGGCTGTCGTTGCCTCTCCCGCACCTGTATCGGCCGAGCTCACCGACCAGCCAACAACCTCCTGGGGAGTCTCCGGTCTCGCTACTGGCACGTTCGCTGACACCATCAGGTCAGAGGTCTGGGCCATTGAGCAGATCGGCAACCGGGTGTATGTCGGCGGCCGCTTCACCGACGTCACCAACGGCAACCAGTCCATCGGGCAGCCATTCATCGCCGCGTTCAACGCCACCAGCGGCGTCTACATCTCAAGTTTCGCGCCGCAGCTCGACAACGCGGTCTTCGCACTCGAGGCTGCTCCTGATGGCTCGAAGCTCTTCGTCGCCGGCAGTTTCGAGACTGTGAACGGCGTTTCCACCGGTGGCCTGGTTGCTCTGGATCCGACCACCGGCGACCTCGACAGCTGGCCCGGCCGGATCGGTGGATACAATCTGGTCCGAAATCTTGATCTCGTTGGCAATGACCTCTACGTCGTCGGAAGCTTCCAGGCGGTGAGCAGCCCCGCTGGCAACAACACGGCGTGGGGTGCGGCCCGGTTCAACTGGCAGACCGGCAACCACGACACTGCTTGGCGACCGGTCGTTAGCGGTGGCAGCGTTTGGGGAATCGCAGCCAGTGAGGTGAATGACCGGGTCTATCTGGCCGGCGCCTTCACCCAGGTGAACGGCGAATCTCGACCCGGTGGTTTTGCCGCCCTGAATGCTTCGAACGACGATCTCGCCAGCGGTGTCCTTCCATTCCAGGTCAATACCCAGAATGTCAGCCGCCAGTATCTGTACGACGTTGTGGCTGTCAACGGTCTCGTCTTCACCGGTGGTAGCGAGCACTTCGTGCAGGTCTTGAACGAGTCCGACCTCTCGCTGGTCAAGTTCCACATCTCGGAGCCGAACCGGGGCGACTATCAGGACATCGAGGTAGTTGGAGACCGGGTATACGCCGGTTGCCATTGTCGCTTGGACCAGACCCTCAACAGCTCGGACGGCATCCGCTGGTTCGGACCCATTCCCGATGGCGAGACCAACGCCCCAATCACCGGGACCAGTGCCAACTCATGGGTCATGGCTCTGGATGCCAACACCGGTCAGCACGTCGAAACCTTCGTTCCTGACGTGAACTCGAGCGGCCCGGGTATCTGGGCCATTCACGGTGGCGACGATGGCTGCGTCTGGTTCGGCGGCAACATCACCCGTTGGGGTGGCACAACGCAGCGGAACGTGTCCCGGATCTGTGAGGGTGGCGGCAACGGCGGAGACACCGAACGACCATCCACACCCGGACGACCACAAATCCAAAACGTCGGACCCGACTCCGTCGAACTCGCATGGAACCCCAGCACCGACAACGTCGGCGTCGCCGGCTACCGCATCTACAACAACGCCAACGGCACCGTCCTCCTCGACGTCAACGGCACCAGCGGAACCATCACCGGCCTCGCCCCCGGCACCTACGAGATCTACACCAGGGCCTACGACGCAGCCGGAAACGAAAGCTACCGATCCGGCTTCACCAACGTCGTCATCACCGGCAACAACGGCACCGACACCGAACGACCATCCACACCTACCGGCCTCGTTCTTGCCGATGCGGACGCGGTCTCTGTTGATCTCAGCTGGAATCCCAGCACCGACAACGTCGGCGTCGCCGGCTACCGCATCTTCAACAACGCCGATGGCTCGGTTGTAGCCGACGTCAACAACACCCAGGCCACCGTCAACCTGCCCCCCGGCACCTACACCTTCTTCGTGAAGGCGTATGACGCGGCCGGCAACCTCAGCTGGCGCACCAACCTGGTCACTTTCACGCTCTAACACTGGTCGGCCTCCGGCCTCCCCCCCTTCGGGCAGCATCGTCTGGGCGGCCGCTTGTCTTCGCTTTGTCCGTCCTAACGACCGTGGGCGGCCGGTAGGGCCGCCAGAGTGAGAGATGCGGTTGCTGGGGCCGCCAGAAGTCCGCTAAACCTCCG
Source organism: uncultured Acidimicrobiales bacterium (assembly GCA_937930655.1). Lineage (GTDB taxonomy): Bacteria > Actinomycetota > Acidimicrobiia > Acidimicrobiales > SZUA-35 > JAHECQ01. The sequence goes on from CALHBU010000242.1 coordinate 2,571, forward strand.
ACATGACTGCCACCCACGAACGTCCGCTGGCTGGGATCAAGGTCCTCGACCTCACACGTGTACTGGCTGGCCCGTTTGCTGCCAGGATGTTGTGCGACCTGGGCGCCGATGTGGTGAAAGTCGAGCCGCCAGAAGGCGACGTCACACGCCACTTCGGACTACGACGAGGCCAGCAAACGGGCTACTTCGTCCAACAGAATGTCGGCAAGCGAGACGTCTGTATCGACCTGAACAAACCGGGCGGGCGAGACCTCGTTCGCCTCATGGCCGATCAGGCCGACATCGTGATGGAGAATTTCAGGCCGGGAATCATGGCCAAATTCGGCCTTTCCTACGAGGAACTCTCGGCCAATCATCCTGAGTTGATCATGCTGTCCATCAGCGGGTTCGGACAGGAAGGGCCCGAGAGCGGCCGAGCCGCCTACGCCGGCATTCTCCACGCCGAGTCGGGCTGGCTTCACCGCCAGGGTCGATCAGCCAAGGCGGCCCCGGCTGACTCACAGCTCTCGGTAGCCGACACCACCTCCGGCATGCACGGCCTCATCGGCGTGTTCGCTGCCCTACGGGTTCGAGACGCCACCGGTGTTGGCCAGCATGTCGACATCGCCATGGCCGATGCCCTCGCCGTTGTCGACGACTACGCACACTACGCCATCGACGGCATGGAGAACGCACCCCACGGCGGTGGCGAAGTCTGGGACGGCCCCGAAGGACCACTCATCATCATGGGCGACTTCAAGTGGGTCTGGAAGTGCGCCAACGAACGGTTGGGGGTCGAGGACCCAACGCCTCCCGGCGCCGACGTCAAAACCAAGGTCAAGCTGCGACGGGAGGCCTGGGAGGCTCACGTCGCTACGTTCAAAACCCAAGCCGAGTTCATCGCTGCGTTGGACAAGGCCAACCTGGCGTGGGGCGCAATCAAGACGCCGATGGAGGCCTTGGAATCGCCCACCTTTGCTCACCGCCAGTCGCTGGTCGAGGTCGATGACCGTCAGGGCGGCACCCGCAGGGTCTTTCAGTCTCCCTACCGGATGTCGAAGTCGACCTCAGAGGTGCGAGGGGTCGCTCCCTTGCGAGGCGAACACAACAGTGAGGTGATGGCCGACTGGCTGGATCTTCCGACCGACGAAATCGAGGGACTGGTCGGCGACGGCGTTCTGCTGACCGAGGACTAGCGGCCCTTCACTTTCAGGGACATCAGTCGTTGGCAACCAAATGGGCCTTGATGCACGACCCGTCGTCGTTCATCCAACCCTTGGAGCCGGCGTACTCCAGCATCCCGGTGAAACCAGACTCCCAGGCGAAGTCGACACCATCGCCAAGGGCAATTCGGGCCAGGCTGCGAACCCGATCGACGGCCACAAACACGTGGTCGTCTTCTGGCGCTTCCGAACCGTCGTCGCCAAGCGCCTCAAGTGCGGTGTCTCTCGAGCCACCAAAGACTCGCAGATCGAACGCGGTGAAATCACCTGGTTCATCGAGAGTGACGGCACCCGCCGCATCGACGGTGACATGCACTAGATGATCCTCCTGAGAACGGGCCAGTACTCCTCGACGAAGCCGGCATCCATTGCCGCCTCCAGTCGTTCTTTGGCCAGCTTGGCCCCCTTGGCATCAACTCCGGCTGTCTCGGCCAGGGCCAGGGCATAGCTTGCGTCTTTGAGCTGGTAGCGGGTGGGAAAGGCCTTCAACGGATAGTCGTCGGGCAGGACCGCTTTGTGGCCGTGGGACCGCAGGGCAAAGCTGTCGCCCGACCCTTTGGTAAGGGTGTCGAACACTACGGCCGGATCGAGCCCGAGATTCTCGACAATGGCGTGAGCCTCGGCCACCGCGTTGAGATTCTGCACCAGGATGACGTTGTTCAGAAGCTTCACCACTTGGCCGGCGCCAGCTGGACCACAATGTGAGACCTCTTCGGCCATGCACTCCAACGCCGGAGTCACCCGGGCCACATGATCATCGAGGCCGCCGACCATGATGCTCAACGTGCCGTCGATCGCCGCCTGCCTGGTTCTGGCCACCGGGGCATCGCAATAGCCGATGTCCCGTTCGGTGGCTCGGGCCGCCAACTCGACGGTGAGTTCATAGGGCGCGGTGGTGTGATCGACGATCAGCTGAGAGTCGTCGAGCAGATCCAGCAGTCCACCCTCGTCACCGACCACCGCCTGTAGCTCGGGGCCACCGGGCAGCGACAAATGGATCATCTCGCAGAGGCCGGCCAGCTCGGCCAATGAACCGGCCCGCTTGGCACCATCGGCAAGAAGGCGACCGACCGGCTCATCGGCATGGTCGAAGACAATCACTTTCCTACCGGAGTGTCGGAGAAGATTGCGACACATCGGCTCGCCCATCACACCCACGCCGACGAACCCAAGCGGTCGGTCCGACATCAGCTGCCGCCAGCTGCGTTGGCGCCCGCGATCTTGCCGAACACCGACCCGGCGGTAAGGCCGGAACCGCCCGGATAGTTGAAGAAGAAGATGCCGGCCGCCATCTCCCCCGCCGCATAAAGCCCAGGGACATGATCGCCACCGTCGTCGAGAACCTCGGCCTGATCGTTGATGCGTACGCCACCAAAGGTGAAGGTGATGCCGCAGGTAACGGCGTATGCCTCGAACGGACCATCCTCAATGGTGTTGGCCCAGTTGCTCTTCGGAGGCGTTATACCCGCTGTTGCTCGCCCGTCGAGCACGTTGGGGTTGAACGGCACCGACTGGTCGATCGAGTCGTTGTACTCGGCAACGGTGGCGAGGAAAGCCTCGTTGTCGACCCCTTCGAGTTTGACCGCCAGCTCCTCCAGGGAGTCGGCCGTCACCTTGGTGACCTGACGGATTTTGTACTCATCTCGGAGTAGATGGGTGACCTTGGAATCGAAGATTTGCCACGCGAACTGGTTGGTTTGTTCCAACACCCGACGACCGTATTTGGCGTAGGTGTAGTTGCGGAAGTCAGCGCCCTCGTCGACGAACCGTTGACCCTCAGCGTTGACGATGAGACCAAAGGGGTAGCTGTGCTTCTGGAACCCATCGCCAACCGCTAGGTCGCCGAACTCGGGAGCATTCTGGTCCCAACCAACGGCGTGACAGCCCGACCAGTTGCCGGCCGGAGACGCGCCAACGGCCATGGCCATCTGGATGCCATCGCCGGTGTTGTAGCGGGTGCCGCGCACCTTGGCCAGGTCCCAGCCTGGCCCGAGATAGCGGGTTCGCATCTCGGCGTTGGCTTGGAAACCACCAGCGGCCAGCACGACGGCATCAGCATCGAGCCGCTCGGTTGTTCCTCCGCTGCGGACGGTCACGCCGGAGATTCCGCCATCGCGGTGCAACTCGATGGCCCTGGTGTCGTAGCGAATCTCCACGCCCAGCCGTTCGGCCTCCGCAGTGAGACCTTCGACCAAGCCAGGCCCGCCACCAACCGTCTCGATAACCGCCCCACCCCAGAAAGTGAAGCGACCATCGACGTTGAACGCCTGACGGCCCTAGGCGGCATCGAACCGGATGTTGTGTTCCTTCATCCAGGTGAGGGTCTCGTGGCTCTTGAAGGTGAGCGTGTGAGCGAGGTCCGGGTCGCACTTGAACTCGGTGATCCGACCAAGGTCTTCGTAGAACGTCTGCGAAGAATACGATCCGAACTCGGTGGTTCGCTTCTGCTCGTCGCTGAGCTCGACAATGGCGTCGATGTCCTCCATGCCGTCGTAGGCACAGCGCATGAGACCGGCGGTGAAGGCCGAGTTTCCGCCAGCCAGCTTCTTGGGGGCCCGCTCGAGAACGGTGACCGTGGCGCCGGCGTCGCTGGCGGCCAGGGCGGCGCAAAACCCGGCGTTGCCGCCTCCGATGACAATGATGTGCTGGGTACTGCTCGTTTGGGCCGCCATCACATTGTGAACGCGAGGTTGCGGGCCGCAGTGTCGCCGAGGCTTGCGTCGCCCGACCATGAAATCTTGCCGGCGTCGATCTGGGCCTGTGGGTCGATGCGACCGCAGGCCAGCATGACGAAGGTGGTCGAGTCTGTGGTGACGGTGGCCGTTGGATTGTCGAGGGTTTCGACCGCCTTGGCTCGGCCATCAACGGCAACGTTGATGGTTCGCTCGATCGGCCCGGTCAGCTGGAACGACAGGCTTTGCCCGTCGGCTACACCGATCTTCTTTCCAGCGATGTAGCCGATGGACATAGCGACCTCTTCAACCGACCGCTCGGCGGCCGGACCGGCTTCGGAGTCGGCAGGACGATCGAGGGGCATGCGGATGTCGCGCTCATGGACCCAGAAGTCGAAGACCCGAATGTCGAGGAAACGACCGTAGGTTCCTGGGCCGACCGGTGTCGCCGACGGCTTGGTCAGATCATCATCGCTGAGGGCGGCTATCTGCTCCCGGCGGACAGCCATGAGCCGGCGACAATCGGTGACCAGTTCTTCGTTGGTCATGCTGGCGGTGAGCTCGGCGTAGCCAGCAACCAGCTCGAACGGCAGCGGCGTTTCCCCCGACTCGGGAAACCAGCCGTCGAGCATGTGCTCAACGCCGAAGACGTGGGTGACAGCCCCCCGCACGTCCCATGCCGGACAGAGCGACTGGACCTTCCAGTCATCGTCCGACAGCGAATCGAACAGTTGGTTGTAGGAGGCCCACGTGTTGTCGTACATCTCCAATTGGCGGTCTATCTCGGTCATGGCGGTCACCGTAGCGACCGGCTGAGGACGGGCGCCAAGCAGAGTCTGACTTGACCGACCGCGCAGAGTCGATGAGCGTGATGCCATGAAGTTTGGCTACCTCTCCCAGAACGACGCTGACGGCATTCGCCCCGACCATCTGGCCACCGCGCTTGAAGAGCGGGGCTTCGATTCGATCTGGATGCCCGAGCACAGTCACATCCCCACCGATCGACGTACCCCCTACCCGGCCGGGGGCGAACTCCCGTCGGGCTACTACCGCATGATGGACCCTCTCATCTCGTTGATGGCGGCAGCTCAGGCCAGCTCGACCATCGAGCTGTTCACCGGCATCTGCCTCATCCACGAACATGATCTGCTCGACCTGGCGTGCGCCGCGGCCACCCTTGATGTGTTGTCCGACGGTCGGTTCCACCTGGGTATCGGCGTTGGCTGGAACGAGGAAGAGCTGGAAAACCATCGCACCGATCTGCCGTTCAAGATGCGCTACTCGGCCATGCGAGAACGGGTCGAAGCTCTGCGAATCTGTTGGAAAGAAGAGAAGGCCAGCTACGACGGACGGTGGGACTCCTTCACCGAGTCCTACGTCTACCCAAAGCCGATCAACGGCTCCATTCCCGTGTCACTTGGCAACGCCGGACCGGTGGGCATCAAACATGCTGCCGAGTACGCCGACGAGTGGTGCCCGATCGACGCCTCCATGCTCAACACCACGGGCAAGCCTGACGTACCGGGGGCCATCGAGCTGTTCCGCAATCTGGCAGCCGACGCGGGACGGAACCCCGACGACATTCCCATCACCATTCACTCGTTCAAGGTGAACCAGCAACGCTTCGAGCAGTACGCCGAGCTCGGCGTCGAACGCATCGTGCTCTTTCCACCCACCATGGAAATCATGAGCG
>CALHBU010000243.1 GCA_937930655.1 uncultured Acidimicrobiales bacterium
GGTTGAAACCCACCCCACCGTCCACCACGGCGTGGCCACCCTCACCGGACACCTGCACGAAGACCGCGGCCTGCGGCACCTGCTGCGGGCCGCCTTCCCCGGCGTGTCGAACCGCCTGGTGCACAACATGAAAAACACCGCCCTGGCATCGTTTGTGGCCGTCCCGGAGCTCTTCCATCAAATGGAGGCGTCGATAAACCGCACGTTCCAGGCCTCGGAACTGCTCCTCCTGACCGCGCTCATGTATCTGGTGCTCTCGTTCCTCCTGACCGGCGTGTTGAGCACCGTCGATCGTCGCCTCCATCGCGGTCAGAAACGGCTGACCGGTGGTTGAGCAACTGGAGTTCCTGTGGCGCAACCTGCCGAACCTCCTGTTCGGCTTTCCCCAGAATCGACCCGGTGGGCTGCTGCTCACCATCCTGCTCACCGCCTCCAGCCTGGCTGTCGGGATGCTGGTGGCCGTAGTTGTCGGCAGCGCCCAGGTCTCCCGATGGGCTCCGTTGCGTTGGCTGGGTTTGGCCTACAGCCGAGTGTTCAGGGGTATCCCACTGATTCTGCTGCTGCTGGTGATCCATCAGTTCTTGAGCACCGGCCGGCTGGGATTTCAGACATCGTCGCTGGGCTCGGCCTTTGTCACCCTCGTGCTCTACGGCAGCGCCTATCAAGCCGACATCATTGCCGGCGGCGTACGAGCCGTGCCGAAGGAACTCATCGACGACACTCGGGTGCTCGGCGCCGGCCCGGTTCGCAGCTACATGAGCGTCTCGCTGCCCTACGGGTTGCGGGTAATGCGACCGGCGTTGCTTACCCAGGCCATCACGGTATTCAAGGACAGCTCGGTGGTCGTGGTGCTCGGCGTTGCCGATCTGACCACTACCGCTCGTATCGCGCTCGGAGCCGATGTGGGGAACGCCCCGTACTGGCTTGCCACCTACCTGGCCGTTGGTTTCCTGTACTTCGCCGTTGCGTTGAGCCTGTCGAGGCTGGTCGATCGGTTGGGCCGGAACCACGTGAGGGGACGAACCGGCGGGCTTGGTGTCCCGCTGGCCGCAACAGCCGCTTCTTAACAGTTGTTCATCTTTTTCTCAGGGTGGAAGGAAACGTCGTACCGTCCGGTTGCCATGCAGTTCCCTCATCTCTTCGATCCTCTCTAGACATGGAGTCGCAGTCGCACATGGTTCGTTTTTCCTCTTGGCCGAGGCGTCTCGCCCTAGTCCTCGCTCTCGCCCTTCTCGCCGCTTCCTGCTCGGGGTCTGATGCCGATGACTCGGCCCAAACTGGCGAGACGGCCGCCGACAATGGCTCGGCCGCTGACCAGGTTGATGCCACCGGTACCGTCCGGATCGGCGTCCGTAACGACAACCCGCCGATGAGTTTCATCAATGACCAGGGCGACTGGATCGGCTTCGATGTCGATCTCGCCACTGCCCTGGCTGAGGAGTTGGGTGTGGAGTTGGAGCTGGTTCCCGTCGACGGCACCACCCGAATCAGCTTTGTCCAAGAAGGCCAGGTCGACATGTCGGTGGCCAGCATGAATCACACGCTTTCCCGAGAGGAAGCCATCGATTTCAGCATCACGTACTTCTGGGACAACCAGTCGTTCCTGGTCCGAACGGGGACTTATGAGTCCATCGACGACCTGGCCGACCAGGTGGTGGCGGCCAACGCCGGCAGCTCGGTGATCGATTCGTGGAATAGCTACGTTGCCGACCTTGGTGGCGATCAGCCGGAGATTGTCGAGTTCGACGACAAACAGGCAGCCATGCAGGCCCTGCGGGACGGCGCAGTCGAGGGATACTCCGAGGACAACATCACCCTGCTGGCCCTGGCCGCCGGCGATCCCGACCTGACCTTGCTTCCCGGAGGCCACAATCCGGTGCAGTTCGGCGTTGGCCTGCCAGAGAACGATTCCGAGTGGCGGGATCGGGTGAACATCGCACTCCAGAACCTGTGGACCGACGGCACCTTCGGAACCATCTACGAGCGTTGGTTCGAGGGCCCCGATCGCATCATCGACCTGCCTCTCGGCGGCGAAATGGAGATCTGGTCCTAACCGCATGGTCTCGCTGTCCCTCCACGACGTCCATCTCTCCTACGACGCCTCAACGGTGGCCGTCGCCGGGTTGGACCTCTGCGTCGACGCCGGCGAGTTCCTTGTGCTCTTTGGGCCCTCCGGTTGCGGCAAGACCACAACGCTGCGGTTGATCGCCGGGCTGGAAACACCCGACCGGGGCGACGTGCGCTTCGATGGCGTCTCGATGAACAACACGCCCCCGGAAAAGCGTCGGGTTGCCATGGTGTTCCAATCGCCGGCGCTGTTCCCGTTCCGGACGGTGGCCGAAAACGTGGCGTTTGGGCTGAAACTTCAGGGCGTGCCCAAGGCCGAACGGGCCGACCGGGTCGACGAGGCCCTCGGCCTGGTACACATCGCCGACCTAGCCCAACGCTGGCCTGCGGAGCTGTCGGGCGGTCAGCGTCAACGGGCCGCTCTGGCCAGGGCTCTGTCGATCAAACCCGGCCTGTTGCTTCTAGACGAGCCGCTCAGCAGCCTCGATCAGGAGCTCAGAAGCGAGCTTCAACAGACCATTCTCGATGTGCAGCGGGCCACTAATCTGACGACGGTGATGGTCACCCACGACCGAGGTGAAGCGGAGCTGATGGCCGACCGCATTGCCTGGATGCAATCGGGGACCATCGTCCGACCCGACGCTGCCAGTACGACCACCGCCCACACCACTACCGCTCGTGCCTCGTGACCGGCGATCATCGGCAGGTGACTACACCTCTCTGGCCCGTTTCGGTGGGTCGAATGCTCATCGGTGTGCTTTGGCTGTACGCCCTGCGTTGGAAGCTTCCGCCGTCATTCGATGGCCGCGGTCAGCGCAGCCTCGAAGACTGGCTCAACCTCGAGGTCGAGCACGCCGCCTTCGGCTTCTACGGCGGGCTCATCAACGATGTCGTGCTCCCCAATCTCACACTGTTCTCGTGGCTGGTTTTTCTGTTGGAACTACTGGTCGGCCTGTCGCTGCTGTTCGGGCTGCTGACCAGGCTGGGTGCCGGCCTTGGTCTTTTGCTTGCTCTGAATCTGGGCGTTGGGCTGCTCGAGGTCCCTGGCGAGTGGCCCTGGTCCTACGCCATGCTGGCGATGTGGCACGGACTGTTCCTGGTCACAGCCGCCGGCCGGGTCTGGGGCCTTGATGCCCTGCTCCGATCCCGTTCACTCCCCGTTCGGCTACAGCTACTCACATGAGAGGCCTGTCATGACATCAATCGACTCCCGCAACGAGAGAGGCGCCAGCATCGGCCTGGCGCTGCTCCGCATCACCCTCGGCGTCATCGTGCTTGTTACCTGGAAAGAGAACCTGGACAAGGACCTCTACACCGGCGACGGCCTTGCCGGACTCATCAACTGGCTCTTCGACGCCGAGAACGGCAATGGCAGTTCGCTCTCGGGCTACAAGTCATTTCTTGACTCGGTCGTCGTACCGAACGCCGGACTCGTTGCCGCGTTCCAGCTGGTGGTCGAACTCGGCATCGGCATCGGCCTGCTAGTCGGATTCTTCACCCGGTTCTTCAGCCTGGCCGGGGCTGTGTTCTTCCTTAACCTGCTGCTTGGGTACTTCGGTGGCAGTGAGTGGATCTGGACCTATGTTCTGTTGCTGATGGCGGCACTCGCAGTGTTTCTTGGCTACGGCGGACGACGGTTCGGCATCGATCAGTGGCTGTCGGACACCCGGGGTGAATCCCCCTTCGGATTGCTCTGGTGAGTTCGACCCTCGTCGACACGCTCCTGATCGGGGCTGGTGCGCTGTACCTGGCCCTGTCCGGGATGCTGTTTCTCTTTGGCACCAACATGATGGTGTTGGCGGCAATTGCCTGGCGGGGCGGTCGTCCCGATTTGCGGGTCTCCACCCTTGAGCCATCGACTGACCGCGACGCTCATCTGCCGTTGGTGACGGTGCAACTTCCGATCTACAACGAGCTCTACGTTGCCGAACGGGTGATAGAGGCGGCGTGCCGCCTCGACTATCCAGGCCAGCTGCTTCAGATCCAGGTGCTGGACGATTCGACCGACGAGACAACACTGGTGATCGAGCGGGCAGTGGCCGCGGCCCGAGACCGGGGCGTCACCATCGAGCACCTTCGTCGCCCCAATCGGGCCGGCTACAAGGCAGGAGCCCTTGCGGCCGGGCTCAAGACCGCAACCGGCGAGCTCACTGCGGTGTTCGACGCCGACTTTGAGCCACCGGCCGACTTTCTGAGGCGCACGGTCACCGCGTTCGACGACGAGTCGGTTGCGTTCGTTCAGGCCCGTTGGGGTCACCTCAATCGCGAGTACTCGTGGATCACTCGCCTGCAGTCTCTTGCCATCGATGGCCACTTCATGGTCGAGCAGGCCGCTCGAGGCCACCGCGGCTACTGGTTCAACTTCAACGGCACCGCTGGTGTGTGGCGGGTGACGGCCATCGAAGACGCCGGCGGTTGGACCCACGACACCCTGACCGAGGATCTCGACCTCTCCTACCGGGCCCATCTCAAGGGTTGGCGGGGCGAGTATCTGGTCGACCTCGAGGTGCCCGGCGAGTTGCCGGCCCAGATGTCGAGCTTCCGTCGTCAACAGCATCGATGGGCCCGGGGCTCGCTGGAATGCGCCCGAAAGCTGCTGGGGCCGGTGTGGCGGTCCGACGCCAAGCTGGCCACCAAATTGCAGGCCACGGCGCATCTCACCGCCTACGGCATTCACCTGCTCCTCTTTTCTCTGGCCCTGGTGTACCCACTGGTCGTGGTGGCTGGCAGCCGGTTTATGGGGTTCAGCACTCTGTACGGGTTTGGTTATGTGTTCGCGCTGTCGTCGCTGGCCCCGGCTGCCTTTTTCATCACCGGCCAGCGCCAGCTGCGTGATCGTTGGTGGACCGAACTGCCCCGCATGTTCGCCATCACAGTCCTCGGGTCGGGCCTCATGGTGAACACCCTGCGGGCTGCGGTTCAGATCTTCACCCAACCAAACCCGGAGTTCGAACGCACCGCCAAGTTCGGGCTCGATGCCCTGGAACCGGTCGGTAAATCGTGGACCCACAAGCGGTACCAGCTCGATCTCGATCGGATTGTCTATGTCGAGCTTGTCCTCGGGGCCTATTGCCTTTTCTCCGCGTGGCTGGCGGCCGGCCGGGGAAACTGGGGTGTGTTCCTGTACGCCTCCATCTTTGCCGTGGGACTCTTGGGCGTGGTGATCATTACCGTCGGCCAGTCCATCGCCGTCTATCGAAGCAGCGCAGCCCGGGCCGGGCAGCTCCGAGCCGAGCAGAACATTCTGGTCGGGTCCGGTGCGCTGGCTGACGAACCGGCGTGACCACCAGCCGCTCGTTGCTGATCATGGCCAAGGTGCCAACGCCGGGCGCCTCGAAGACTCGCTTGATCCCGGCGGTGGGGCCCGAACGGGCAGCTGAGTTGTCCAATTGCTTTCTTCAGGACGCCATAGAGCTCGGTCGGTCAGCGGCGGAACAGATAGCCGGTCTTGCGGTATCGGTAGCTGGCTCGCCCACCGGCCAAGAGGACTTCTTCCGGGCACTGGCGCCCGATCTCGCCCATGTCGACCAGCACGGCGACGACCTCAGCCAACGGCTCGACTATGTGCTGGCGGACCGGATCATGGCCGGCCACCACCAGGTCGTCTCCATGAATAGCGACAGTCCGAACCTTCCGGTCTCGTACCTGGTCGAGGCCTTCGAGCGACTCGATGACCCCTCGGTCGATGTCGTGTTCGGCCCGGCCGATGACGGTGGCTATTACCTGATCGGCTGCACCGCACACCACCCCGAACTCGTGCGGGGCGTCACCATGTCGACACCAACGGTTCTGGCCGACTCGCTTGTTGTCGCCGACCGGCTGGGGCTGCGGGTGGTGTTGCTGCACAGTTGGTACGACGTCGACGAACCGGCGGACTTCGAGCGGTTGCGGTCCGACGTGGCACACGGGGTCCCGTGTGGGCGCCACACTCTTCAGTTCCTGGAGACCCACCTCTAGGGTGCAACCATGAAGGTCGTCGTGGTGGTGCCAGCACTCAACGAGGCAGGCAACATCGGCCCCCTCGTGCATGACTGCCTGTCCCAGGGCATTCCGACGGTGGTGGTGGTCGACAACGGCTCAACCGATGCAACAGCCCAGAACGCGACATCGGCCGGTGCCGTGGTGGTCCCCGAACCTCGTCGGGGCTATGGCTATGCCTGTGCTGCCGGTTCGGCCAAGGCGCTGCAAATTGGGGCCGACGTGGTGGTCTATATCGATGCCGATCACAGCAGCCGCCCCGATGAGATCAAGCGACTGGTGGCGCCGGTACAGCAGGGCCAGGCTCTGCTGGTGCTCGGCTCACGGGTGAAGGGAACCATTCAGGCTGGCGCCATGCCGCCTCACCAGCGGTTTGGCAACTGGTTGTCGGCTCGGTTGATGCGATCGCTCTACAACGTCGATGTCACCGATCTTGGGCCTTACCGGGCCATCGACGCTGGCCTCCTAGCCGACCTCGACATGTCGGAGATGACCTTCGGATGGCCGACCGAGATGATGGTGAAAGCCGTCAACGCCAAGGCCGTGATGGTGGAGGTGCCCGCCACCTGGGTCGCCCGCCACGAGGGCCGGTCGAAGGTGAGCGGCACGTTGGTCGGTTCGGTCAAGGCCGCGTGGTACATCCTGGGTGTGACGATGCGGGGGCGGACTGCGAAGATGCAGCTGCCGGAGTTCGAAAGGACATGGTGAAGTTGAACTACGAGTTGCTCGACACCGATGCCGTGCCGGCCTACATCGCCGGCGACCCTGTGCTGGCGAAGCTCGTCGATGCCGAGACCGTGACAGCGGTCGAGATAGGCGATGGCAACCTGAATCTGGTGTTCGTGTGCACCGACGAGCAGG
>CALHBU010000244.1 GCA_937930655.1 uncultured Acidimicrobiales bacterium
CGATCTTCGGCCTGGTCGGCCAGCGCTTGATCACGACTTTCCGACTTCCACACAGTCCCCGGCGGCGCCAGTTTGTGATTGCTGTTGGCGGAGAGGACAAGGCCGGTGATGGCCCTGTCCGGAAGATTGCCTCTTTTTGGGACGCCCCAGTCGGCGATTTTTTCGGACAGGAGTTTGGGGTTGAAGAGTTGGGCGCCTTGATTCGACTGATCCATTGCCAGCTATGAGTGGTCTCGTGGCGAACCTGTTGTATCGCCTGGGTCCTGCTGTGCCCGGTGGCGTTTCGCCGGCCGGATCCGGCCCGAGCCAGTCGTCGTGTGTACCTCGACCCCGGAGAAGTGATCGCACCCCGAAGCCGGGCCGTTCCCCAGCCGGAAGGAGGCAAGTCAAGATCGACAACCCCGAGCGCAGCTGCCTCGGACGGACGTAGACCGGCAAGCCCGACGATCGCGAACATCGCCGCATAGCGAGCACCGCCCCTCGGGAGAACAGATACCAGGTCGACGATCTCATCGACATCGCCGATCGACGGGACGGTCGACACATCGACCTCGAGGGAGTGCTTCGGCATCTCCCACTCCATCCGGTCCATCGGGTTCGATACGATCAGCCCACGACGAACCGCAGCGGTCAGAACTGTCTTAATCGAGTTCCTTCGTCGACGGACCACCGTTGCCGCCATCACCTTGCCGTCACGCCTCAGCGTCGATGCACTCATCGTTGCCTCGAGGATCGACGGCTCAAGCTCGTCGAGCGGTACAGACCAGCGATCAAGCCACGCCAGCTCGGGCCCCTCGAGATCAGCCTGATTCGTCTGCGGGAGGAAGCCAACGTTACGTAGCCACGGCCGCAGCTCATCAGGCGGATCGGGAGCACCGGGCCGCACGAGATACGGCGTCACCGCAACCAGCGACTCGAGCCCGCTGCTCCGAGTCTTGCCAGCCCACCTCGGCCACTTCAGCCCCAACCACTCACGGCTCCAGGTCCACCACGTGGCCTCCGACCGAACCCATGGCAAAGGCCGACCAGTCGCCGGATCGAACCGGGTGCCATCGCCAACCGCAACGAGCAGCTCGGATCGGAAGCGATCGCCTTGCGTTTTCACCTTGAACGATCGACTGAAGTCACGCCCGTCCACTCGCCACTTCAGTCGATAACGACGCTTGTCCTTCGCCGTGCCCGCCTTCGGTCCAACGAGCGAGAAGACCTGCACGGTCTGCTTCACCGGTGAGCCCTGACCGCGACGACGGCTGCGTGCCACTGGATGCCACAGCGCACCTCTGCAGGCTTGAGCCAGTGGCATCCCAGTGGCATTTGCTTGATTCGGCTTCGCATCGGGCCTCCGGCATCTTGCCGCGAATTGCTTCGCTTAGCAAGCCTACCAGGGCCTTTGTGGCGGAGAGAGGGGGATTCGAACCCCCGGAACCCGTAAAGGTTCAACGGTTTTCAAGACCGACGCAATCGTCCACTCTGCCATCTCTCCGCCAGCGAGGATAGCGGCTCCAAGGGGCTTGCTTTCGACATCTGCTCCCACGACCAACAACCCTCATGAGTATCGGCCAGCGGCCGATTGTTCAGAGTGCCATTCGTACGTTCCACACGGGCCTGGACCGAGGCTCGACCCCTCGCTGCCGGTCTCGGGTTGGCCCTGGCCGGGGCCAGCACCGCCTTCGCGCGGTATCGAAAGGCAACCCGGCGAGCTGAACGGCGAGCCCACGTTCGCTTCCAGGCTCTCATCGAAGAGTCGAAAGACTTCTTCTTCGTCATCGACCCCGACGGACACATCACCTACCGCTCCCCATCCGTTCTTGCTGCTGGCGGCGACAACCCACCGCAACACCTGGACGACCTGCTCGACCTCCTCGGTGGCGACAACCGGGACATCGCTAGGACGGTCTTCTATGACACGGCCAAGGCTGTCGGCACCCTCAAGGTCCCATTGGAAACAGCGCTCGGTTCGCACTGGATCCAGCTGCACCTGAATGATCAGACCGACAACCCAGCGGTTGGTGGCATCATCATCACCGGACGAGACATCACCGCCGAAGAGAACCTGGCCAGACAACTCCAGGACCAGGCAACCAGAGACAGCCTCACCGGGCTCCCAAACCGTCGAGCACTGGACGACCACAGCTCGGCCGCGTTGCTGCGAGGCACCGACAACAACACCAAGACCATTCTGTTCCTCATCGATCTCGATGGGTTCAAGGGCATCAACGACACCCTCGGTCATCCGGCTGGCGACAAGGTCCTTCGAACGGTGGCCGACCGGCTGGCGGCACAAACTCGAACCGAGGTAACCCTGGCCCGTCTGGGCGGCGATGAATTCGCGGTCGTCATCGAGGATGTCCCCGATCTCGACGCTGGCGTGGCCATCGGCGAGCGACTTCTTCGAAGCGTGCAGGAACCCATTACCGTCGATGACCAACTGCTGGCCATCGGAGCCAGCGGAGGGTTGGCGCTCGCCCACCCCAACGATGCATTGAGCTCTGAAGAACTCTTGAAACGGGCGGACATCGCCCTCTACGAAGCCAAGAGCGCCGGCCGCAATCGACTAGCCGTCTTCTCCGAAGAAATGGCAGCCGCGGCCGAAGTCGAGGCCCGTCTACTTCGTGAGGTCGAGCAGGGTTTCGATCGGGGCGAGTTCTCACTGGCATTTCAGCCCCTTCTGACAACCAGCGACTCTGAAACAGTCGCCTTCGAAGCACTCATGCGGTGGGAATCTCCCGCCCTGGGCACCGTCCCACCGGCGACATTCATTCCGATCGCTGAGCGAACCGGAGCCATCGTTCGCATGGGTCGCTGGGTCTTGCTCGAGTCGTGCCGTCAGCTCGCTGGTTGGCGACGGCAACACCCAGCCAAGGACCTCTCGGTCTCGGTAAATGTCTCAATCCGTCAGATCGTGGACGATGACCTGCCCGCGGTCGTGAAGCAGATCCTAAGCGAGACCGGCATCGAACCCCGAAGCCTCCAGCTCGAGGTCACCGAAAGCATGATCGCCGAGGACCCAACCACGGTGGCCGGGGCATTGGAGAGTATTCGAGAAACCGGTGTCCGGGTGGCGCTCGACGACTTCGGGACCGGCTACTCCTCGATGGCGCAGCTCCAAACGCTGCCAGTTGACTGCATCAAGATCGACAAGGGCTTTATCGACCGTCTCAACAACAACGACGTCGAGAGCATTTCGATGCTTCAGGCCCTCGTAGATCTGGCGAGAGCCCTCGATGTAACGGTGATCGCCGAAGGCGTCGAACGGGAAGACCAGCTTCGGACGCTGCTGCAAAAGCGAGTCGAAATGGCCCAGGGTTACCTTTTCGCCCATCCGCTTCCTCCCGAGCAAATCCATCAGTTCCTGAATCGTGATCTCGACCGAGCGGGCCCTCGCTAGACTCGGCAACCATCCTGGAGAGGTGACAGAGTACGGCCGATTGTGCCTCCCTGCTAAGGAGGTGTGGGTTCACGCCCACCGTGGGTTCAAATCCCACCCTCTCCGCTCTAGGAGAACCCGGCGCCGAGGCGCCGGGTTCTCTCGTTTTCGCCCACCCACCCGTTTGCCAGTGGGCGATTCAACCTGCTCAAGGAGCTCTCAGAAGGTGACGATGACCGAGCATGAGGCAGCTGGCAACAGGCATAGGTCGAACGACCATCATTTGCCTCGCCCTTGTCATTGTCTGCATCGGCGTGGCAACCACTACCTGGCAATCGTCTCCGATTGAGGCGACCGAACACCGCGGGTCTGTCGAGTCCATCACCCTGATCGAGCGGGGCCGGCAAGCTGCCGTCCCGGTAGTGACCGCATCCTTTGAACACCAAGGCACCATCCACCAGGTTCAGTTCGACCGTGGCGATCGCGTGCTTGAAGTCGGTGACTCCGTGCCGCTGATCATGACCGACAACAACCCGGCAGCCACAACCCCGCGTTGGGCCGCCGAGGCCGAACAGGGCAACCGGAAGTTCCTCGCAGTCTGTCTCTGGGTGGCCGCCGCCGTGGCCCTCGCACTGGCCCTGGCCGACGTTCGGTCGAAGCTGGGTCGACCGCTCACAATCAGCTACCACGGCCACACTTAAAACACCGCGACAGCGATTGTCGCCGATAGGTCAAGCGACCGCGAAAACGGATCGATGTTCTCGTTGCATTCATGATCCAGATGACCGCCCTGGTCGCCAGCATTCGACCTCGCCACCCCTGAACGATTTCGAGCCAAAAGCAGAGGCCGAGGAGGAAATGAAGCCACGAATGAGCCGTTCTCTCCGAGTCAGATCGAAGCCGTGAGAGCTCTCGCCAGCAACGCCAGCTGAGTACCAGCTACGGCCAGGCAAGCCCTCGCATCTACTCTCCAGCAATGGATATCACCCCTGCCAGGCTCGACGTCGACCACCGCGGCACCGGACCAGCGCTTGTCTTCACCCACGGCTGGAGTGACAACCGCCAGTCCTGGACCGGCGTCATCGATGAGCTCGAAGGCAACTACACATGCAACAGCTGGAGCCTGCGTGCCCACGGCGACTCCGAGGTGACACCCCCCGGCACCTACACCCGGGCCCACGCCTTGGCCGACCTCGGCTCAGTTGTCGAACCGGCGGTACAGGCATCGGGGGGACCAGTGGTACTAACAGGGCATTCGCTGGGCGGCTACCTGTCCCTCGCCTACACCATCGACAACCCCGAGCATGTCCGAGCCCTTGTTCTGGTGGGAGCCGGACCAGGTTTCACCAAGCCCGAAGCAATGGACCAATGGAACTCCGCCGTCGACAAGTCGGCTGCCAAACTCGGTGTCCCTGAAGGGTCAGCCGACCAGTCGAAACACTTCGATTCCTATGTCATGGACAACATGGCCACCATCACCGTTCCAACCCTTGTGGTAATCGGCGAGGGCGACAAGCAATTCAAGGCCTCAGCTGGCGTCTTCGAGAAGCGGCTGGACGTTCGGAACAAGGTCGTCGTCGCCGAGGCTGGTCACTCGGTCCACCGAAAACAACCCGGTCCGGTTGCTGAAGCCATCGCCGAATTCATGGCCAGCCTGTAGCGCTAGTCCTCCCCGGCATTGCCGAAGGTGAGGAGCCAATCTCAGGTGTGCGGTTGGATCAGTTGCCCTACACTCTGTCGCTACACCAATTGCTTGCGCCCGTAGCTCAATTGGATAGAGCATCTGATTACGGATCAGAAGGTTTGGGGTTCGAGTCCCTACGGGCGCGCTGAACACTGATCCCCGCTTTCGAGCGGG
>CALHBU010000245.1 GCA_937930655.1 uncultured Acidimicrobiales bacterium
TGTGCGATAGAAACGCTGCCGACAAAGGAGGCAGCACCTCGCTCGTTAGTCGGATGAGCGAAGCTCGATGTGCGACAGGAACGCTGCCGACAGAGGAGGCAGCACCTCGCTCGTTAGTCGGATGAGCGAAGCTCGATGTGCGATAGCACATCAAAGTTAGAGAGCGCTTCTGGATTGGCCAGGGCTTCGAGATTCTTGACCGGCCGGCCATGGACGGTTTCGGTAACCGCAAGCTCGACGATCTTTCCTGAACGGGTGCGAGGGATGTCGGGCACCTGACAGATGGCGGCGGGCACATGGCGGGGAGAGCATTTCGAGCGGAGCTCCCGGCGAATCGTGGCTTGCAGCTCCTCGGAGAGCTCGTGCCCTTCGCCGAGACGGACGAAAAGGACTATTCGGGTGTCGTCGTCCCACTCCTGACCGATGCACAGAGCCTCGGCTACCTCGGGAAGCTGCTCGACGACCCGATAGATCTCGGCCGTGCCGATCCGCACACCGCTGGCATTGAGGGTGGCGTCGGAGCGACCGTGGATAACCATGCCCCCCTGCTCGGTCCACGATGCGTAGTCGCCGTGGGCCCAGACGTCGGGGAAACGGTCGAAGTAGGCGGCCCGGTAGCGGGACCCATCAGGGTCGTTCCAAAACTCGAGCGGCATCGACGGGAACGGTGTTGTGCAGACCAGCTCGCCCTTGTGGCCTGGACCCATCGGTTCGCCTGTGTCGTCGAACACCGCGATGTCGAGACCGAACGTTTTGCGTTGCACCGCTCCGGCGTAGACCGGCTTGGTCGGGTCGCCAGCTACCAGACAACCGCAAAGGTCGGTGCCTCCGGCGATGGATGCGAGGTGCACGTCGGCTTTCACCGCGTCGTAGATCCAGGCAAATCCCTCGTGGCTCAGCGGCGAGCCGGTGGAGCAGATGGCCCGGAGCGATTCCATCCGGTGCGAGTCAATCGGCCGGAGCCCGGTCTTCATGGAGGCATCGATGAACTTGGCCGAGACGCCAAACAACGTGAGTTCGTACTCGTCGATCAGGTCGAAGAGGGTCTGGGGGCCTGGATGGCCGGGGTTACCGTCGAACAGCACGATGGTGGCCCCAGACCCCAAGGCCGAGACAAGCCAGTTCCACATCATCCAACCGCAGGTTGTGAAGTAGAAGACCCGGTCGCCGGGGCCGATGTCGCATTGCAGCTGCTGCTCGGCCAGGTGCTTCAGCAACACGCCGAGGCCACGGTGCACAATGCACTTCGGCTTGCCGGTCGTGCCCGACGAGTAAAGGATGTACAGCGGGTGGTCAGCGGGCAGCGGTGCATACTCAGGGGCTGCGCCCCGATGAGGACCGATGGCATCGGCCCAGTGAATGGTGCCATCGGGAATGGATGGCTGTGCCTGGAGATGGCCTACGACAACTACATGCTCGACCGATGGCAGTTGTTCGACGATGTCAGGTAGACGATCAAGGCACTCGAAGGTGCGGCCGCCATACATGTAGCCGTCGGCAGCCACCAGCACGGTCGGAGCGGTCTGGCCGAAACGGTCAACAACTCCATCGACTCCGAAGTCGGCGGATGTAGATGTAAACACCGCCCCTATCGAGGCGGCAGCCAGGAAGGCCACGATGGTCTCGGGAACATGGGGCATCCAGGCCGCAACCCGATCGCCGGAGGTCACGCCGGCTGCTCGGAGAAAGGCGGCAAAGGCAGCAACCTCGCTGGTCAGCTCGTCTCGGTCAAGGAACCGCTCGGCGCCGTCTTCTCGACGCCAGATGATGGCCGGATCGGAACTTCCGGAACGGGCTGCCAGAAGGTTCTCGGCGATGTTCACAGTTGCGTCGGGCAGGAAACGCCACTGCCAGAACTCATCGCCTTCCTCCACCAACCGTTGGCCTGGGTCCCCCACCAAGTCGGCGGTGTCCCATACCTCCCGCCAGAAGTCTCCTGGATGATCAACCGACCACTGCCATAGGGCATCGGAGTCGGCCAGATCGGGATGCATGGAACGGCGATAACGATCGAGATTTGTCGACTCGATCCAACTGGCCGAAGGGCTCCACAGCGGCTGGTCTGTCATGTCAGCGGACCACCAGGTCGTCGAGCAGGCCATCGAGCCGGCCGGTCGGATCGGCCAGGACCGACGTCACCTCTGTGATCGATGCAAAGGGCGGAGGTTCGGAGAAGCCAAAGCCGCAGGCCGGTGTTGGGGGGCCGATAGCACCAAGGTCTCGGCCGGCCACGACGGCCCAGCCATCAGTGATTCGGCGCAGCCGTCCGGCCTTGTAGGTCTCCTCGATGCCACTGGGGCTGAACCCGTTGGTCTCAACGCCCAGCAGCCGCCGGGCGATCGGCCGTTCGATCCTCTTGGTGACCCAGTCGGGCCGACGAGGGAAAGGCGCGCCTACCCCGAAAGAGAACTCCATGCTGCCGCGTGACCAGGTGATGTCTCCCCGCTTGGTGCTTGTACCCACCTGGAGCGAGCTGTCGACGATGACCGCATCGAAGTTGTAGATGGCGCTGATGAACTCGCCCACCCCGGCCCGGGTGACAAACAGAGTCTTCCAGCCATCGGGTTCGGCCCACATGATGTCGCAGAACGATCCGATCGGAGATCGGTCCCACTGACCAATTACTACCCGGTCACCAGAGCTGAACCCTGCGCCGATGATGGCCCCTTCGAGAACGTGCTCGGTAGTCACCGCCCCAGTGTGCCTCGCCGTCAGCCAGCAGAAACAGCTTGGAGCTCGAAAAGCAGGACCGACTGCGGATGTATCACCGGGGGTTGTATGCCGCTGGTCATCAGCTGGGCGCCGGTGACATCGACCGGACCGCTCGTCCAGGCTGGTTCTTTGTCGCCAAAGAGCCTGGCCGAGGCGATCTGGTCGAGCAGTGAGACTCGGTAGATGGCGACCGGATCGAGGCCAGCCAGGCGGATCGGAGCGCCGACAGTGGATTCGATCGAAGTCACGCTGGCCGCGGCGAAGACCGCATGGGTTCGGTCGTCGGCTACGACGCCGTGGACCATCACCTGCGGCTCCGGGTGATCGACTCGAACAACATCACCGGCATGGAGCAGCGGCCTCAGCCTCTTGTGAAGGGCCACTGCGGCACTTATCTCAGCCCGCTCCTCGGCTGTGGTCTCTAGCAGGTTCCACTCGATCCCGAGGTGGCCAAAAAGAGCGGTGGCCAATCGGAACGACAGCGGCTGGTGCCGGGCGGTGGTGTGGGCGATAGGCGGCCCGATGTGGGCGCCCATGACTTCCGGTGGCAACAGCATGGAGAATCCACGCTGCATCGCCTGGCGATCTACTGCATCGTTGCCATCGGATGTCCAGATGCGCTCTGTGTGTTGGAGGATGCCAAGGTCGGCTCTCCCGCCGCCGCTCGAACAGCTTTCGATCTCAACATCGGGGTGGGCAGCCCGAAGTTCGGCCAACAGTTGGTACAGACCAAGTACGTGTCGGCGGCTCCCGGCTCGCCCATCGGCACCCGAGCCCTGCACAACGTCTCGGTTCATGTCCCATTTGATGTAGCTGATGTCATAGGTCGACAGCAGCTCGGAAATCTGTCTGAAGAGATGCTCTCGAACATCGGTCCGGCCAACGTCGAGGACCAGTTGGTTACGGCCAAGGAGAGGCTCGTAGCCATCGGTCGTGAGGGTCCAGTCCGGATGTTGCCGGTAGAGATCAGAGTCGGGGTTGACCATTTCTGGTTCGAACCACAGCCCGAACTCCATACCCAAACCGGTCACGTGATCGACGATGGGACCGAGGCCCTCTGGCCAAACATCAGTGCTCACCTGCCAATCGCCGAGGCCGGCGGTGTCGTCCCGCCGACCCCCAAACCAGCCGTCGTCCAGGACAAACCGCTCGACACCGACCGACGACGCCACATTGGCCAGATCCTTCAAGGTGTCCACGTCGTGATCGAAATAGACCGCCTCCCATGTGTTGAGCAGCACCGGCCGGGGCCGATCGGGACCGGGTTGGTTGGGGAAACCTCGCACATGGCGATGGAACTGCTGGCTGGCTTCAGAAAGGCCGGCACCCGAGTACACCCCCACCATCTCCGGAGCCTGCAAGGTGTCACCCGGTTGGAGCGAGACCTCGCCCGGGGCCAGGAGCACGCCGGCTTGGAGATGGCGGCGACCATCGTTTACCGTCTCCGCTAGCATCTCAAAGTTGCCACTCCATGCCAGCTGGACCCCCCAGACCTCCCCTTGTTGCTCGGAGAACTCAGAGGTCCCGCAGAACAGGGCGGGAAGGCGGGCATGAGAGGTGCGACCCCGCCGATTCTCGACGACCGTGAGACCTCGGAAGGGCATGCGGTCCGGTTGAAATTCCAGGCACCAGCGACCACCAAAGGTCTGCAGATCAACGGCGTGGGCTGGCACCGGCAGCGATGGGGCCAGACTGCTCACCAGGTAGGAGTCGTGTCCGGTATTGATAAGGCCGACCCGAACGATCACCGGGCCGTTCGTGGAAAGCTCGACCTCGAGCGACAGCGCCAGCCCGGCGATGTCATCGGTCAACTGGAACGAGGCCGAGGTGTCGGTCACGACCGGTTGGGCGGCCACAGCAAAGCGGGGAGACCAGGCGGTGCCATCGGTCCGGTGGCCTTCGATGCCCGGCCGACCGCCGAACCCCGAGGATCCTTCTATGACAAGACCAAGGCTGGTGTCGTCGTTGAGTGACGCCCTGGGTACCGGCCGCTCGGTCACGACTGGTTCGAAGTGGTCGAGTCGAGCCCCCCAATGAAGCACCCGGGGCATTTCCCTGGACCAATCGATGACCAGCGATGAGGTGGCATTGGACAACAGCGCCCAACTGGCGCCCGGCGTTCCAATTGTTATCGGCGGCATGTCAGCCCTTGGTCGAGCCGAGCGTGAGGCCGGCAATGAAGTGCTTCTGGAGCGCTAGATATACCACCAACGTCGGGAGGGCCACATAGACCGATGCGGCAGCAATCAGGTTGTCGTCGGTGAAGAACTCGCCACCGAGATTAGCCAACGACGATGTGATCGGACGGTCGGCGCCCTGTTGTTCGAGCACCACGGCCCAGAAGAAATCGTTGTAGATCCAGGTGAATTCGAGGGTCGCTAGGGCGGCCAGTGCTGGCCTGGTCAGCGGCATGATGACCGACCAGTACTGCCGCCAAACTGAAGCGCCGTCGACCATCGCCGCTTCGTTGAGTTCTTTCGGCAACAGCTTCATGTAGTTGCTGAGCACAAAGGTGCAGAAGCCGCTCTGGAACGCCACATGAATGAAGATGAGCCCCCAGACCGAACCGTTGAGTCTCTCTGAGTTCGAGAGGAACTCGGGCAGCGGAATGCGGTTGTACATCTGGAACAGCGGCTGAACGATGATCTGCTGCGGGAGCAGGTTGCCAGAGGTAAACAGCACGAGGAAGGCGATGTTGAATCGCCAACTGAACCGGCTACACGCAAAGGCCACCATGCTGGAGAAGAAGAGCGTCAAGAACAACGCCGGAACCAGAACCAGAGCGGTGTTCCAATAGCGGCCGAGGATGTCGCCCTGTTCCCAAGCGTTTCGGTAGTTGTCGAGGGTGAAGGTGTCGGGGAGGGAGAAATAGCCGTCGTTAACCGTTTCGGAGAACGGCCGAAACGACGAGTAGAAGGCGCCGAACAACGGCACCAACCAGATGATGGCAAAGGCGATCAGGAAGACGTGGAGCACAACCCGGGCCGGGGTGAGTTTCCGGGAGGTCCCTGCGATGTTTGACGCGGTCACTGGTCGGCCCTCACTTTGAGAACTCGCTGTTCCTGTAGTGATTGGTGACGTACCAGATCACAAAACCGATGCAGAGCAGAAACAGCAGAACGGCATAGGCCGAGCCCCGCCCCACGTTGCCGCCGCCCTCGCCGAGGAGATTGTTGGTGGTGAGGATGGACAACACTTGTGTGCGTCTCGGGGTGTTAAGCACGTAGATGATGTCGAAGGCCCTCAGCGCCTCGATGACAGTGATGACGGCAACCACCACGTTGATTGGTTTGAGCGTCGGGAACAGCACGTGGCGGAAAGCCTGCCATTCGTTGCAGCCGTCCAGAGCCGCCGACTCCCTCAGCGCTTGATCAACGCTCTTCATACCGGCGAGATACAGCACCATGATGTAGCCGGTATGTCGCCAGGCAATGGCGATCAGAATGGCGATGAAATTCTTGGAAATGCCGTAGTTGTCGCTGAACGGAATGAGGAACGACTGGTCGCCAAGCCAGTTGACCTCGCCACCGGCACCGAACAGTTCAGTGGCCAGACCGTTCTCGGTTGAGTACATAACCGACTGCCAGATGAATCCGACGACGGCCAACGACAGCACCACGGGGGTATAGAAGATGCTCTGGTAGATCCGGCCCCCCTTGAGCTCCTTGTCGAGCAAGTAGGCCAGAAACATGCCGAGCACGGTCGGGCCGAGGAAGAGGAAGACCAGCAGGGTCAGGTTGTTGATGACGCCCTGAAAGAAGTCTTTCTCGAAGACGGTGAATATCTGCTGGTAATTGAGAAACCCGACGAAGTTGAGGTCCGAGAATCGGAAACCCTTCCAGTCGGTGAACGAGAAGACGATGGATGCGAGCGTCGGGACCCACACCAGCATCACGTGAAAAAAGGTCGGGACCGCAACCATCAAAGTAAAGACGGTGCGGTCCCGACCAGAGAACTGGGAACCCTTGCGCCGACGCTTGGCGGTCTTCACTGCGGCGTCGGCTTTGGTCACGGGTCCCTCGATCTCAGTGCTTATGGATGATGAAGAGTCAGCTCACTCGCCAAGAATGACGACGGCCTGTTCCTGCATGTCGGCCAGGATCGAGTCGATACTGCTGGGATCGGCCAGGAAGTCGGCGATGCGAGGACCGGCCACGTTGGAGGCAAACTCCGGGCTGGTGTCGCGGTCGAGGAACTGGGTAACGAACTTGGCTTCCGACACCGTCTTCTGAGCCTTTTTCTGCAGCTCGTTGTAGACGCTGGTGTCAGCCTTGGACGAGGTGGCCACAACGCTGGGGTCGCCAGCGAGGTAGGTGTCCTGGCCGAGTCCGCTACCGAAGTGAGCCAATACCTCTTTGGCGCCAGCCTCGTTTTTGGGGTCGGCGGCCATGAGCCATCCATCGATGGGGGCTTCGACAACGTCGGTGCCGTGCTCGGGGTTGATCTCCGGGAAGGGGAAGAAGTCGAGATCGTCGAGCTCGTCCTGTGGGAACTGGCCGCCGACAAAGTTGCCGATGGTGTACATGCCGGCCTCGCCGTTGACGAGCGCAGCTGCAGCCTCTTCCCAGGTACGCCCGTTGGGGTTCTCCTGGTGAATGGGAAGCAGTGTCTCCCACGTGGCGAAGACCTCTTTGACCCGGTCGTCCTCCCACGACTCCTTGCCAGCCATGAGATCGACGTGGAACTGGTAGCCGTTGATCCGGAAGTTCAACTGATCGAAGGTTCCCATTGCCGGCCAGTTGCCATCGTTGGCAAAAGCGAAGGGGGTGATGCCGGCATCGGTCATCTCGCCAGCAAGGGCGGTGAGCTCGTCGACGTTGGCCGGTGCACTCCAGCCGTTCTCCTCGAAGACGCTCTTGCGGTAGTGGATGCCCCAGGCGTAGTAGTTGAACGGGACGAAGTACTGCTTGCCGTCGTTGCCGGTTGAGGCAGTCTTGAAGCCGTCGGATTGTTCGGAACCAATGACGTCCCACACCGACGAGATGTCGCCGAGCAGACCCTGGTCAGCGAAGAAGCGCATCCGGTAACCGGCAAACCACGGGATGATGTCGTCCGGGTTCTGGAGGTAGGTGGAGATGTTCTCCTGAAAGGTGTTGTGGTCCTGAACGTTGAGGACAGGCGTGATGTCCTCGTTCGGGATGGTTTCGACCGTCGCCGCCAAGGCGGCAGCGGGAACCTCATTGGAGTAGTTGGACGCAATGGTGACATCGCCACTGGCGGTGCCCATCTCTGCGCCGCCGTCGCCACTTTCGGTCTCAGCATTGTCAGAATCAGCGCTGTCGCCACAGGCGGCGAGAACTGCGGGGAAGGCGGCAAGACCGGCAACGCCGGCCGTGCCCTTCAACATTGAGCGGCGTCCCATTTCGAAGCCGACCTTCGACGGATCCGGGGACTTGGGCAGATAGAGCTCGGCCATATGGGGTTCTCTCCTCT
>CALHBU010000246.1 GCA_937930655.1 uncultured Acidimicrobiales bacterium
GGTCTATCCCACCCGCGCCTACCCCAGTGCCGGACTCTTGGCCGGCGCCAGGAAGCAGGCGGCCAGCCCCGGCGACCTCAAAGAACCGCCGGAGGGCATCGCCGTCGGTAGCCCAGACCAGATCATCCGGGAGCTGAAGAAGTGGGAAGAGACCGGCGTCGACCGGGTCCAGTTCCTGCTCAACGCGGCCGAGACCATTCCTCAGCAACAGGTGCTCGACAGCCTTCGTCTCTTCGCCGAGGAGGTCATGCCTCACTTCCAAGACAACGACGCGGCCGAGGCCAGTCGAGAGGAAGCCCGACAGAACGCTGCTGCCCTCGCCGGTGGCATGGCGGCTGGTGGCGCAGCCGGGGGCGGCGCCTGATGCCGCTCTTCGGCACTCTCGACATCGATGCCGCCCTCGCAAAGGCGCCTACCGCTAAGAACCTTGCCCCCGAGCCATGGACCTTGCCGGGGGCCGAAGTTCTCCAGGTGAGCTACGAGGTGCGGGAAGATCCGGCGCTTGCCATCACGCCGCCTGCGCTTCATCCGAGCATCCCGCCCTACGCCACCTTCAGCTTCATGCGCTTTCCCGAGAGCCCGGTTGGGCCTTTCACCCTGGCCATGGTCAGGCTCATCGTCCGGGCCGGTATCCGGCCACGAGGCTTCCTGGTCGGGGCATTTGTCGACTCGGGAGCGGCACAGCAGGGTCTCGCTGACGGTTGGGGCTATAAATCCTCGCTGGCCGAGGTCGCCTTCAGCCGTCGTCACAACCGGATTGCGGGCACGGTTGCAATCGATGGTTCCGTTGCTTTGGAAGCCCACCTCGAGGACCCCGAGCCGATCATCCCCACCGACATCGAACTGTTCGACAACCTTCACCTGACCAATGTCGAGGGCGACGATCCGGTGATAGTGCAGGTCGATCCCGGCTACACCTACAGCTCAGCCGACAGGGGTAGGGCCGAATTGGTCACCTATGACCCCGCTGCACTGGGAATTGAAGGGATAGAGCCGGCGTACCGACTGGTGGGGGTGGCCTGTACCGCTGACATTGAACTCAATGCACCCCGCTTCGTCCTGAGCCCCACCGAACCAGCGTTCAAGGGCACACGTCGACTTACTCCCAGCTAGCGTCCCGGTCATGACCGTTCATGACATGACCCACACCGAATCCATCGAGATCGCCGCTGCACCCCAAGCCGTTTACGACACCGTTCGACAGCTGGAACGGATGGGCGAGTGGAGCCCCGAAAACACCGGCGGCCAATGGCTCGAAGGCGATGGCTCTTCGGTCGGTGACGTCTTCGAGGGAGACAACAAGATCGGCAAGCGCGAATGGTCTGTTGCCTGTGTCGTCAACAAGGCCGATTCGGGGTCTGCCTTCGGCTTCTACACCGGCCCGGCCGACGACCCTTACGTTCAGTGGACATACACCGTCGAGGCCGCCGGTGAAGGGACCAAGCTCACCGAGCACTGGGACGTGCTCTGCTTGCCCCCCACCTTGGCCGAAGCCCCCGCCGAGCAACTGGCGGGACGAACGGCGATGGTTCAAGAGGGTATGAAGACCACGCTCACCAACCTGAAGGCAACCCTGGAAGGCTGAGGGCCAAACGGCGAGTTCGGCTCGGCTCAGCCCAGGTCAACGGCGCCGAACGCCACGCCAAACCGGACGCACCAGATGACCACGGTGTTGTACCGGTCGAGGTCTACATCCTCGGGGATCTCATAGTTCTGGGCGCCAATATTGCCCTTGAGATCTCCGAGGTTGATGAAGTCGTCATCGAAGGTGCCAGCATCGCCGTCGGCAGCCACATCGGCGACCAGATAGACATCGAGATCAGGTCCGTTGTCGCTGACGAAATCTTCTTCGAGACGAAGGAATCGTTGGGGCGAGCCGTCGGTCAGAACGACTGCGGTGCCGCTGGTTGGATGACTACGGTCGATGAACGCGCCTTCCACCAGCCTGGTGACCTCAGGCATCGGCATGTCATCGGCCATCTCTACATCTTCGATCGGTTCCATTTCATCGTTCATGTCTTGGGCGAGCTCTTCAGAAATCGCATCGGAAGGCAGACCGGAGGCTCCGTCGCCAGCTGCGAACGGGTTGGCTTCGTCGACTTTGTCATCGATAAACGCAGTGTGGATCCCAAACACTCCGAAGGCGAGGAAGCCCGCTATGGCGAGTCCGGCGACGGCGACGATAAGTAGTCGTGGATTCTTCATCATGTGAACGTAACCGATGGTCGCGTGTCGCTCGTTCCACCGTTCACAAGTTGTTAGGAAACGAGTCTCAAAGACCCACCGTCCTAGAGATCACAGGCCTACAGACCCAGGGCCTTGCGATAGCCGGCCATGCCGCCGGTGTAGATCCCGTTGGCCAGCCGCTCTGCTTTTTCAGCTGGCACCCCGGCCGGCTCGAACGTGCCTGTCCACGCCATGGAGCAGGCGTCGTCGCCATCGGCCGAGATGTCCATGGTGGCCGAGTAGTCCTTGAACGGCAGCGGACCCGACACGATCGAGTAAGTCAGCACGTGGTTCTCGTTGTCGAGAACGTCAAGGGTCTCCACGACCATCGTGTCTCCAGCTGGAATCGACCGGGTTGCACCAACTCCCTCGCCTTCCATGAGGCATTCGTCGACGCCATCCATGATGTCCGCAATGCCTCCGAAGTCAGAGACAAGCTCCCACAGGCGGGCGGCAGGGACGGGAAACGACTCGGTGACAGTGACTTCAGACATTCGGTGACTCCTCAGAGCTCAGGGCGGACCAGGATCTTCACATGCTGCTCGGGATCGGCCAGGTCGGCAAACGCCTGTGGCACGCCATCGAGGCCGACCTCACCCGTCACCAACTGCGTGCCGTCGATTCGCCCCTCAGCCAGATTGTGCAACGACTGGCCGAACTCCTCAGGACTCCAGCCAAGAACGAACTTGATGTTGAGGTGCTTGTAGATACCGAGTGAAGGCCGGAAGTTGTCGGGTGGTAGGCACACCCCCGCGACCAGAATCTCACTGCGGTCGGGGGCATCCTGCATGATCTTGTCGATCATGCCGGGTACACCGACGGCTTCGAAGATGACGGGGGGAGTACCTCGGTCGGTCGTCGACCGCCAGCGATCGTAGATGGAGTCGATTGCTGGATCGACGACATCGTGAGCACCCATTGCCAACGCCACCGTTCGCCTGGTGGGGGAGAAGTCGGCAGCGATGATGGGTTCCATACCGCTGGCCGAGAGCGCGGCTATGACGGCGAGCCCAACCGGTCCTGCCCCAACGACCAGGGCGGCTCGGCCCGGCTCGATCGAAGACTCGTTGACCGCATGGAGGCCAACAGCCATCGGCTCGCTCAGCGCGGCCAGAGCAGGGTCGAGGCCGTTGGGAATAGGAAGCAGCCCGGCTGGGCTCAGAAGCATCTGCGAGCTGTAGCCCCCGGGGTAGGTATTGCTGTAGCCGGGAACGGCCCGGCCCTGAGGTGTCTCCAGGAAAGGCATGGCGGTGCGCTCGTCGCCCTCAGCCACCTCGGTAACGCCCTCGCCCAACCCAATCACTCGGACTGACAGCTCATGCCCCATCACCAGATCCTGGTCAGGGTCGAAGTCGAAGACCGGGAAGCCGGCTGCCCTCGACGACGCTACGAAATCGTGGGCATGGTCGACGGTATGAAGATCCGATCCGCAGATTCCACAAGCGATCGGTTCCACCAGCACTTGGCCAGGGCCGGGGGACAGGTCGGGCAGATCCTCGACCACCATGGCGCCGTCTCGAAGAATCGCAGCTCTCATGGAGCCGACTCTTGCACGTGACCTAGGTTGACGCACATGTCGGACGATCTTGTTCTCACGCCCCTCCTCGACGGCCTCTCGTTCGGAGAGGGGCCCCGCTGGCACGACGGGAAGCTCTGGTTCTCGGACTTCTACCGTCATGTCGTCGAGACGGTTACGCCGTCCGGGGAGCGGGAAACCGTCCTCGAGGTTCCTGAGCAACCCTCGGGACTTGGCTGGCTGCCCAACGGAGATCTGCTGGTGGTGTCGATGTTGGACCGCAAGCTCCTGCGATGGAATGGGAAGGACACCGTGGTGCACGCCGACCTCTCGGCGCTGGTGGAGAAGCCGTGCAACGACATGGTCGTCGACACCGACGGTCGTGCCTACGTCGGCAACTTTGGGTTCAACCGCCACGTCGGCGACGAGCCAGCCAACACCCACCTCACGATCGTCGAGCCCGACGGCACGATCAGCACCGGCCCCGACGACCTCTTCTTTCCAAATGGCACCGTGATTACACCCGACGGTGCCACGCTGATCGTCGGTGAAACGATGGGACAGAAGCTCACCGCCTTCGACCGAGATCCCAACACCGGTGCTCTCAGCAACCGCCGTCTCTGGGCCGACCTTGGCCCACACTTCCCAGATGGCACGTGCCTTGACGCCGAAGGAGGCATCTGGGTGGCCGACCCCCGTAACGGACAGGCGTTTCGGGTTGTTGAGGGCGGTCAGATTACCGATCGAGTGAGTTGTGGCGAGGGTCGTCATGCGTTCGCCTGCATGCTCGGAGGCCAGAACGGAACCACGTTGTTCGTCGTGACCAACACCGGGTCGGGCCCGGGTGCCGCCGCCAGTCTCAATGGACGAATAGAAACCGTCGAGGTGGCGGTTGCGGGAGCGGGACAGCCATGAGCGACCGTTCAGAAGGTTCGGTAGCAATCTTGTGCGGCGGCGGAAGCCAGCTCGACGACGGCATCGGTAACGGGCGGGCTGCGGCCATTCTGCTGGCTCGCGAAGGAGCCAAGGTGCTCGTTGTTGACCGCAAGCTCGAAGCCGCTCAGCGAACCGTCGACGCCATCGTCGACGAGGGCGGAACTGCCGTTGCCCACGAGGCGGATGTCACGAACGAGTCGTCTTGCGACGCCATGGTCAATGCCGCTCTCGAAGCGTTCGGCTCGCTTTCCATCCTCGTCAACAACGTAGGGATCGGCTCCCGGGGCAGCGTGGTTGAAAGCTCGCTCGATGACTGGGAGCGGGTCATGAAGATCAACGTCACGTCCATGATGTTGACCTCGAAGTTCGCCATTCCTGCCATGGAGACCAACGGCAGCGGTGCGGTGGTCAACATCAGCTCCATCTCAGCCCTTCGACCCCGCAATCTCACGGCCTACTCGACCTCGAAGGGTGCCGTCATAGCCCTCACGAAGGCGATGGCTGTGGACCACGCGCCCCAAGGAATCAGAGTGAACTGCGTGGCCCCCGGGCCCGTGTACACCCCGATGGTCTATGCCGCAGGAATGTCCGACGAGGCGCGCGACCAGCGTCGGAGCGCCAGTCTCCTGGGCATCGAGGGCACCGGCTGGGACGTCGGCAACGCCGTAACGTTCCTGGCCTCGGAGAAGGCCCGATACATCACCGGTCAGACCTTGGTTGTTGACGGCGGGGTCACGCTGCGAGGCCCCAACCGCGATCCGGGCACCGACCGCTAGCTAACTAGCTCGCTAACCGGCCCACCGACCGTTCTGGCGGCCAGGGGCCCCTCGGCCACCGTTCTGGCGGTCTGCGGCCCCGTGTAGGGGGCGATGGGCCGCCAGAACGCTAGAGCCGGGGTGTGGCACCGCCGGTTCTGTAGCTGCGGGGGAGATCAGTAGCTGCGAGGCAGATCAGTAGCTGCGAGGCAGGCCGAGCACCTTGCTACTAACGAAGTTCAGGACCATTTCCTGGCTGACCGGAGCGATCTTCATCAGTCGGGCTTCTCGCCAGTAGCGCTCGACGTCGTACTCCTTGGCATAACCGAAGCCACCGTGGGTCTGCATGGCTCGATCAGCTGCGTCGAAGCCGGCCTCGGCGGCCAGGTACTTGGCCAGATTGGCCTCTTCGCCGCAGTTCAAACCGTTGTCGTAGCGCCACGACGCCAGCCGGATGACCTGCTCGGCAGCGCGCAACTTGGCGTGGCTGTCGGCAAGCGGGAAAGCGAGGCCCTGGTTCTGTCCGATGGGGCGCCCGAAGATCACCCGGTCGTTGGCGTAGTCGACCGCCTTGCGAATGGCGGCCCGGCCGATGCCGAGCGCTTCAGCCGCTATGAGAATTCGCTCCGGGTTAAGACCATCGAGGATGTAGCGGAAACCCTCGCCTTCTTCGCCCACCCGTCGACTCACCGGCACCCGGAGGCCGTCGTAGCGGACCTCGCACGAGACAACGGCATTTCGCCCGACCTTGGGAATGGGCGTGATATCGACGGCGGGATCCTTCAGGTCGACCAAGAGCAGCGTCATACCCTGGGTTGGGCCGTCGCACTCTTCCTTTGGCGTGGTACGCACGAGAAGCAGACAGACATCGCAGTAGGGGGCCTTGGTGGTCCAGACCTTGGCGCCGGTCACTACATACTCATCGCCATCGCGCACCGCTCGGGTCTTGATGGACGTGGTGTCGGTTCCAGCATCTGGCTCGGTGACACCGAAGGCGGAGTGGATCTTGCCGCTGGCGACTCCGGTGAGGATCTCCGTTGCCATCTCCGGTGTGCCGTACTTCCGAACCGGTTCCATACCAAAGATCGACAGGTGGATGGCTGAGCAGCCATTCATGGCGGCACCGCTGGCTGCTACTTCTTCAAGAACGATCGAGGCCTCGGTAATGCCCTGGCCTCCGCCGCCGTACTCCTCGGGAATGGCGATGCCGATCCAGCCGCCCTCGGCCATGTCGTTGTAGAAGTCCCACGGGAACTCGTGTTTCTCGTCCCGCTCCCGCCAATACAGATCGGGGTACTTCGAGCACACACGCTGTACACCCTCTCGTATCGCCTCGTGGTCCTCGTTCGGGGTGAAATCCATTGTCGACGCAGCTCCTCATCTGATGTTCGCACCTCGAACGTATCAGGCCATATAGGTCCAGGCCGTACTCGACCAGCACCGCTGGACTGCCTACGATCCGGCGGTGCCTAGCCGCTTTCACCATGCTCACCTGTTTGCCTCCGATCTCGACGAATCGCTCGGCTTTTATCGGACGTGGTTCGACGCCAAAGTCGTAGCCGACACCGAGTTCGCCGGCGCCCGAAACGTCATGGTGCGGGTCGGCGACGGCATGATCAACTTCTACGACCAGGCACCCCGAGACAGGGGACGGAATGCCGTCCACCACCTGGGCTTTCAAGTCGACGACCTCGCTGACCTCGCTCGGCGCATGGCCGAAAGCGGCATCGAACTCAGGTCCGATATTCGGGAGCTGCC
>CALHBU010000247.1 GCA_937930655.1 uncultured Acidimicrobiales bacterium
CTACGACAATCTTCACCGTGATCCTCTTCGGGATCCTTTCTCTACAGTTCAAAGCCCTCAAGCTATCTCCGTGAAGTTGCTGAAATATTTTAAAGGCATTGGGCACGTCTTCTTGATTAAAACCTATGCCATTATCTTTAAATTGAATAAACTGTTTGTTCTCTTTTGAGCCCCACGGAGCCGGACTGAGGAGCTGTCTCTCCTGGTCGGTGATCAGTGACCGGATCTTCCTATGCCCCGTCGTCGACCGGATCGATTTCCTGCCGTGAGGCATCCCGGCCCTCCTGCAACTCTTGTCTGGTCTGGGCATCCCGGTAGATCGAGTCTCGGCGTTCCTTCTCGATGTAGTGATCGATGTCCTGTCGAGTGCGTAGCCGGCCGGCGTCCGCCCCATTCCAATGGATCACGTCATCCAGTTCTCGTCGCCACCGACTGTCGGAGCGCCGATGGGGCCAACCAACGGGAACGGTGCCGAACGGAACGTGGGTGTCGGGGAACCCCAGCGCTTCCTGCAGTTCCCGTGCTGTCTGAGGCTCGCCACCACCAGACAGCCAGGCCGATGACAGACCGGCGGCGGTGGCCGCCAGCTGAATGTTCTGCACCGCGGCACCGGCCGAGACCAGAAGAATGTTGTCGCGATTCGCTGCGTACTCGGCCCCGTCGATCTCGGAGTCGTTGGCCACCGGGTAGGCGTCGGCCCACCGAACATCAATGAAAACAACAAAGATGGCGACCGACTGATGAACCCAATGCTTCTTGTGGACATGAGGAAAGCCCTTGCAGTGCTCATTCAGCCGATCGGCCTGAGCGGCCAGCAGGCCCGCTGTTTCGGCCAGAGGCCCTGGCTCGTGGACGATGCAGATCTCCCATGGCTGACTGTTGGCGCCGGACGGCGCCCAACGCCCAGCCTCGGCGATTTCGGCCAATACCTCGCGGCCGACCTCGGGCCCGGGTTCGAAACTCCGAACGCTTCGTCGGGCGCTGATGGTCTTGTTCAGTTGCCGAACGGCAGCCAAGTCTGGACCCTGTGCATCTGTCATGACCCGACACTACTTCTGACATGGCGGTCGTCTGTTCTAGTGTCTGGGTACGACCAAGGGGACCTGATGACCACCATCGAGACCAGCCGCCAACCCGACGCCGAGTTGATTCCCATCCTCGACCTTTCGGCCCTCACCGCCGACGAGGGCGGCCCATCGGCCGATGCCATCGACTCGCTCGGTGACGAACTGCGACGGGCTCTCACCGACGTCGGCTTCTTCTTCGTGACCAACCATGGCCTTGATTGGGCCCATGTCGAGGCGGTGTATGAACAAGCCAAGATTCTTCACGGCCAACCACCGGGAACCCACGACGACATAGGGATGGACAAAGAGCACGGCGGCTATCTCGGACTCGGTGGAGGTACCTCCTACGCCTCGGAGATCGCCGGCGATGTCCGCACCCCCAATCTGAACTGCGCATACTTCGTTCATCGGGGCGGCTACCGGATGGGCAACCGCTGGCCCGATCTTGATGGCTTCCAGCCTGTCATCGACACCTACATGGATGAGATCCAGAAGCTCTGTGAACGGCTGCTGCCGGTGCTGGCATCGTCGCTCGAACTCCCCCACGACTGGTTCGCCCCTCATTTCGAGGACCCATCGGTCACGCTTCGCATGTCCCACTATCCGGTGCTCGACTACGGAGAGCACGACTGGGGGCTGGCTCCCCACACCGATTCGTCGATCATGACCCTCTTGCCGGCCAACGACGTACCGGGGCTGGAGATCCGTCCGGCCGGGCACGACTGGATCGAGCCTCCCCCACTGCCCGAGTCCTACCTCATCAACAGCGGCGACATGCTGAAGCGTTGGACCAACAACCGGTTCCGCTCGACCGCCCACCGAGTTCGCAACGCCTCAACCACTGATCGTTATGCCATGCCGTTCTTCTACGGGGCCCGGGACAACGCCATCATCGAGGCTCTCCCAACCTGCGTCGATGGCGACAACCCAGCCAAACACGATCCAATCACCTACGGCGACTACCAACGGTGGTTCATCAACCGGAACTACGCCAACGTCACCGGCGAGAAAGCGAACGAGGTAGCACCATGAGCACCCACGCCGAACGAAGAGCAGCCGGCCACGACGTCATGTCGACTCTGGCCGCCACCGACAAGGCCGAAAAAGCAGCCGACGGAATGGAACGGCGGCATGGAGCTCTTGGCACCTTTGCCGTCGACCATGTGCTCGGCAACCTGTGGTCTCGCCCCCAGCTGTCCCGGCGAGACCGCAGTCTGATCGTGGTGGCCTTTCTGGCCACCATCGGCTCCACCGAGGAACTCGAGGCCCACGTCAACGGCGCCCTAAACCACGGCCTGTCCGAGGACGAGGTACGGGAAATCAACAACCAGGTCGCGGCCTATGCCGGTTTTCCGATGGCCATGCAGGCCACTCGGATCATCGACGCCGTTATCGCCAAGCGAGCCGGCGTCGATCGCCTCGACGCCAAGGCACCCGCCGCTTCCCTCGACGACGAGCAGCGACACGCCAACGCCACCGATGTGATGGGCACGCTGTTCGGCGGGCGAATCTCCACCGATCCAGCTGTAGCCCGAGCTGGTGTGACCGACCGCCTTGGCGGGGTCGGCGAACTCGCCTTCGACTTTGCCTTCGGCGAGTTGTGGATCCGAACCGAGCTGAGCCGCCGCGACCGCAGCATGGTGACGGTGGCCATCCTGGCCATCCTCAAGTGTGAGGCCGAGCTCGAGATTCACATCCCGGCCGCCCTCAACCACGGCTGCACTCGGGAAGAGATCGAGGAAATCATGGTCCAACTGACTGTCTACGGAGGCTTTCCTCGCTCGGTCGAAGCCATCAAGGCCGCCCGTGCGGCATTTGAACTCGTGGACGCCAGGGCCAAGAAAGACAACTAGAACCGGACGTGGCCGGTGGGTCTGGTGAACCTTGCCATCGAGGCCCAACATGCATGGTTCGAGCTGCTGGCGCGTTCGTCTGTCGGCCCGACATGGGAACTCGGTTCGGGTATGGCCGTTGTCACCGGCATCCCCTCCAACTCAGACAACGGAATCGTTCTCGATCGTGCTGCGCTGAACAACGAAACCTCCGTTCAGCATTTGATTCGCCCAGTGCTCGACACCAGCCTTCCTGCCACCCTCGTGTTGACTGAAACTGTTCCAGCGAAGGAACTAGCCCCACTTGAAGCGTTGGGTCTACAGCCGGAGAACTCAGCCAACCAAATGGCCATGTCCCTCTCCACCGCACCGGACTACATCGAACCGGCGGGGATCGTCATCGACGAAGTGAGCAATACCAGGCAACTCCGTGGCGGGTTGGGTGTCCTAGGCCAAGACTGGTTCGACGAAACCGAACTCGAACAAAGACTGAACTGCTTCGCTCAGATCGGCATCGGCCCATCGAGTCCGGTCCGGCACTGGCTGGCATCACGCGACGGCGAAGTGGTCGCAATGGCCACCTCGTTTCGGTTCCGGGACATCGTCGAACTCGCTCATTGCGGGGTGCTCGCGCCTGAACGGCGGAAGGGCATAGCAACGGCCCTCACCGCCGTACGTCTCACGTCCGCATTCGAGGACGGCGCGTCCCAAGCCGTACTTTCACCGTCACCTGACGGATACGAGTTACACCGAACCCTCGGATTCCAGACCACCCGAGTTTCAAAGAGCCGTCTTTTCTACCTACCAACCCAGGAGCTCTGAACGCCCTCGTTGAGCGATGCGCATTGGATCGGCGGCGTCATAGATCACGTCGAGGCGATCATCAACGCCATAGGTCCTTGGCCCTCCGTCGCTCGCACCCGTCCCGCGGAGGTCGTACATGGCAATGTCGCAGCCGTACCTCCAGAAGATGGGCAGGAAGGTCGTCATCTCGGCACGAGAACTGTCTCGGCCATGAACCAGTACAACGGCGCACTCACCGTCGGCCGGGTTGTCATAAAACGAACCCCGCACGGTGACACGTTCGGTTCCGGTGGCCTCATTGGGC
>CALHBU010000248.1 GCA_937930655.1 uncultured Acidimicrobiales bacterium
CGGTGCCCCCGGCATCGCTTTCTGCCCGCTGGTTCAGTAGGTAGAAGCCGATGGCGGCGATGGCCAATGGTGCGACGATCTGCCCATCGAGGCCGAAGGTTATGGATCCGAAGGTGAACGAGACGGCAGCGAAGGTCAGAAGGCCGCCGACGACGAGGGAGGCTGGGCTGTCGTTCAAGGCGACGGGTCGAGGATCGCGGTCGGTCTGGTCAGGCAGGAGAACCCACGCCGCCAGATAGAGGAGAATGCCACCACCACTGGCCACGATGGCCAAGAGGACGAAGGCGATTCGAACGAAGATGGGGTCGATCTTCAGGTAGTCGGCCACCCCGCCGGCCACGCCGCCCAGTGAACCGTCGACTCGTCGACGCAGCCGCCGAATCAAGGGCACTCCGGTTGGGGGAGGGTCAGTGTCAGGTGAGGGACCGAACGATTGATTCGGCGGTTCCTCGGTAAGGGGGTCTTCGGTCATGAGACAAGTGTCGATCTAACCAGCCAAACCTTCGATGGGGGGTTCCACCGATCTTTGGCCCGAGAGCTCAGGGTACGCTCAGGGTTGTACCTGATGCTCGAACCAGCGGTCTCGTGCGATCATGGGTAGCTCATGGTCAGTGCCCCCACCCAGTCCGCAGGCAGCGGGTCGTCGCATTGGCAGATGCCTGTGCCGGACAGCATCGACCGCATTCTTGGTGGGGTCTCGGGTGGAATCGCCCGAGAAGTCGGTCTGGAGACAATTTGGATCCGGTTGTCGTTTGTGGTCCTGTTCGCCATCGGTGGCTGGGGAGGGCTCCTCTACCTGGTGGCCTGGGGCTTCATGGCCCAGATGGAGTACCTCGGTCGGGGGCCGGCGACAGAACCGGTCCCCAAAGGACGCTCGGGACGGCGGAGGGGGATCGGGGCCGGGTTGGTGGTTCTTGCTCTCATCGTCTTCTTCGGCGGCTTGCCAGGAGTGGGGTCAGATCTGATGTGGCCGCTCGGCGTGCTCTTTGCCGGGATACTCCTGGTTTCTCGACAGGTTGGAACGGCTCGGCTGGCAACCACGGGCGGACGATTTGGCACGCTGCAACTGATCGGTGGGGTCGTGGTGGCTCTGGGCGGCATCACGTTGCTTCTGTTCTCGACGTTCGACTCGGGGAACTCCGTCGGAATGGCGGGCATCAGCATCATCGCTGGTGTGATGGTGGCGATCGGCCTGGTCGCTCTCTCTGCACCGTGGTGGTGGCGGATGGTTCGGGACCTGGACAAGGAACGTCAGGCCCGGATCCGCTCCGACGAGCGGGCCGAGGTCGCCGCCCACCTCCATGACTCGGTTCTGCAGACCCTCACGTTGATTCAGAAGCAGGGTAACGACCCTCAAACCATGCGGAATCTGGCCCGTCGCCAGGAGCGGGAGTTGCGGAACTGGCTCGATCCTGACCGGGCTGACCGATCGGGGCAGAGTGTGCGAGGCCAGTTGGACGAGATGGCCACCGAGGTCGAGGACCTTCACGGTGTGCCAGTGGAGGTCGTGGTGGTCGGTGACTGCCTGGTGAACGAACCGGTGGCGGCTGCCCTGGCCGCAGCTCGAGAAGCAGCGGTGAATGCAGCCAAGCATTCGGGCGCGGCGCGAGTGGATGTCTACGCCGAGGTTGCGGAATCGGGCCTCGAGCTGTTCGTGCGAGACACTGGCATCGGTTTCAACGTCGAGGCCATTGCGGCCGATCGCAGAGGAGTCCGGGAATCGCTGCAGGGCAGAATGGCTCGAGCTGGTGGATCTGTCACCATCTACAGCGAGCCGGGGGCCGGTACCGAGATCGAAATCTCGGTACCCCGTCCCGAAGCAAGCAACCCGACAAACGAAGGACCTAGCGACCAATGACCTACCAACCAACGGTGGTCCTGGTGGACGACCACGACCTTGTGAGGGCCGGTGTTCGAGCCGAACTGGGCAACCGGGTGCATGTGGTGGCCGAAGCCGGCGATGTTCACGAGGCAGTCGATGCCATCATCGATCGTCACCCCGATGTTGTTCTGCTGGACGTGCACTTGCCGTCGGGCACCGGCGCCGATGTCATCGCCGGGGTCCTGGCTCGTGGCGGGGAAACCAAGTTCTTGGCTCTCTCGGTCTCGGATGCCCCAGACGATGTCATCTCGGTGATTCGGGCCGGAGCCCGGGGCTATGTGACCAAGGCCATCAAGGGAGAAGAGTTGGTCGATGCGGTCATTCGCGTTGCTGAAGGCGACGCCGTCTTTTCCCCTCGTCTCGCTGGCTTTGTGATCGATGCCTTCTCGGCCGCCATCCCTGAGCCGGTCGACCCTGAGCTCGATCTGCTGTCTCCCCGTGAACAGGAGGTCATGCGGCTTCTGGCCCGGGGCTACGCGTACAAGGAGATAGCCCGTCGCCTGACGATCTCTATCAAGACGGTCGAGACCCACTCGTCTAGCGTGTTGCGAAAGCTCCAGCTCTCCAGCCGACACGAGCTCAGCAATTGGGCCGCACGTCGTCGCATCGTCTGACCCCTAGTCTCCTCAGGGTGAGCTCAGGGTTGGTTAGGGGTCACACCTGATTCCGGGCCGCCGCTTGGTCATTGACACTGGCGGCATGGACCGAAACACGCAAACAACTCCGTCTCCCGTCGCCGACCACCGCCTTCCCCTGATCTCAGCCCGGGGTGTCACCAAGACCTATCGAAGCGGTGACGTCGAAGTGCGGGCCCTCGCCGGTATCGATCTCGATATCGATGCCGGGGAGTTCCTCGTCATCATGGGTCCTTCTGGCAACGGCAAGTCGACCCTGCTCAACTGCCTTTCCGGTATTGATGAGATCGATGCCGGCTCGGTTGTGATCGATGGCGAGGACATCCACCAGCTGTCGGACCGGGCTCGAACGGCCCATCGGGCTGCTCGGATGGGCTTCGTGTTTCAGAGCTTCAATCTCATTCCCGTCCTTAGCGCTGCCGAGAACGTCGAACTGCCCCTTCTCGCGGCTGGCGCCAAGCCAAAGACGGCCAGGGCTCGAGCTGAGGACTTGCTGGAACGAGTGGGCCTTGGAAGTCGGGCCGGTCACCGGCCAAATGAGCTCTCCGGTGGTGAGCAGCAGCGGGTTGCCGTCGCTCGTTCACTGGTTTCGGAACCAGCGGTCGTATGGGCCGATGAGCCGACCGGCAATCTTGACAGCGAGACCGCAGCCCAGATCCTCCAGCTCTTCCGGGAGGTCAATCGCAGTGGCCAGACGATGGTGATCGTCACCCATGACCACACGATCGGCGCCAACGCTGACCGGTTGGTGGAGGTCAGGGACGGTCGTGTCGCCAGCCAGGTTCGACAGACCGAGCCAGTGATGGATGTTTTAACAACGGCCTCGTCTCAGCTGGGCTCAGCCGAACTGGTCGAGTGCGCCGAAGGAACGATCCAATGACCTTCCTCGCCCTCATAGTTCTGGCCGTGCTTGTGCCACTAGCTCTGTTCGATCTCCTCTTCGCCCCAACGGTCCGCCGGTTGGGTTTACGCAATGTTGTCCGTCGACGAGGAGAAGCCGCTCTGGTTATCGGTGGCTCCATGCTCGCCACTGCCCTCATCGTCGCCTCCATGGTGGTGGGGGACAGCTTCGGCTCGTCAATTCGCAACCTGGCCCAGGACGGTTGGGGACCCATCGACGAGCTCGTCATCGTCGAGGACTCCGACCTCTTCGATGCCACGTACGCCACCGTGCGAGACGAGGTGAGCCCCATAGATGGTGTTCAGCAAGTTCGCCGGGCCGACGTAGCTATCGGTGGGCTCGGCCAGGGAGCAGCGGCCGAACCGAACATCAACCTGTTTGCTGCCGACCTATCCGATCTCAGCTCCTTCGGTGGCGATGCGTCGGCCACCGGCTTCGGATCGTTGAGCGAGGACCTTGCTGCTGATGAGATTGTTCTGAACAGTCGCCTCGCTGAGTCTCTGAACGTGAGGGAGGGTTCGCTCCTGGACGTCTACGCCGAAGGAACGAGCCACCGCTTCACGGTGGCTGCTGTTGTCGAGCCTGCCGGTATGGCCGGGCTCATGGAAGCAGTGGTCGGTTCTGGGGTGCTCGATGTCGTCCTGCCATCGACTGGCGACAGCACCATCCAGTCATTCGTCATCGTGTCGAACGCCGGCGATGTCTATGGAGGGGCGGAAAGAACCGATTCGGTTGTTGAGTCGATGGAAGTCGCCCTCGGGCTTGAAGGCCCACGACAAAGCGACGTCGGAGACGAGCCAATCCAGATTGAGGCCGTCAAGCAGGGCCTGCTTGAGGACGCTGAGTTCGAAGCAGCGGACACCAAGAGCTTGTTCGGGACCATCGGCGGCTTCAGCGTGGCCGCCGGCATCTTGCTGGTGATCAACCTGTTCGTCATGCTGGCCGCCGAACGCAAGACCGAACTCGGCGTGTTACGGGCGGTTGGTATGAAGCGGGGTCACATTCTCCGCTCCTTCGCTCTTGAGGGTTTCGTGTACGGGGTCTTGGCCGCATCTGTCGGTGCTGTGTTGGGCATCGGGGTCGGCGCACTTGTGATGCGATGGTCGGCCAACACCCTCGACAACGGTGATGGCTTTGCTCTTTCCCTCTCTGTGGTGCCGGGAAGTGTTCTGGCCGGTGCTGCCATCGGCCTGGCCATAAGCCAATTGACCGTGGTGCTCACCAGCGTTCGTATCACCAAACTCAACATCGTTGCCGCCCTGAAGGATCTGCCTGATGTGATCGGTGCCGAGCAGCGGCGTCGCACGCTGTGGTTCGGCCTTGCCGCCATGGCATTGGGAGCCGGGCTGTTTGCCGCCTTCAACTCAACGCCGTTCGTCGCCATGATCGCTCCGGTGATTCTGATCGTCGGTGCTATCCCGGTTCTCGGCCGGTTCCTGCCGGCTCGGCCGGTGACCATCGTGCTCAGCGCTGTGGCTATCGGCTGGCCGGCCATGGTCCTCGGCCTGATGCCAGACACAATGAACGATCCCGACATCAGCATCTTTCTCCTTCAGGGCATCCTGATGGTCGGGCTGGCCACCGTGCTGGTAGCCGCCCTTCGACCGCTGTGGTTGGCCATCGCCGGTGCTGTCAGCGGTGGCGGCGTCGCCATGCGACTGGGGTTAGCCCATCCTTTGGCCCGGCCCGCTCGAACCGCGTTGCTCGTCGCCATGTACTCACTGGTGATCTTCACCGTCACCTTCATGGCGGTCATGAACTCGGTGTTCAGCGCCTCGACCCCAGACATGGCCACCCGAGCAGGCGGCGACTACGACTTCGTAGTCGACAGCAACCCTGGCTCGGGCCTGACAGCCGCTGAACTGCAAGCCAGGAACGACATTGACACCGTGGCCACCGTTCTGCGAGGAGGCATTCAGTCGGTCAGAACTACCGACGACGGCGACGAGGAAATCGACGGTGCCGCCGCATCGTTTCTCCCGGCCGACTTCAACCAGGTCGCTCCGCCCGAGCTCGTCGCTCGCTCGTCCGAGTACGGAAGTGACGAGGAGGCGTGGGAAGCAGTGCTCGCCCCCGACGCAAACCTGCCCGCCGTTGTCGTACCTGACTGGTGGGAGGCGGACGCAGGAGCGACGATTCAACTGTTGGATAGCAACGGGAACGAGGTGGATGCGGTGGTTGCTGGCATCACCGACCTCCAATGGCTGGTCGATGGCGGGGTCTTGCTCTCGGCCGATCTGGCCCCGACGTTCGAGCCCGATGTCCTGTATGTCCGTTTCTACGCAGTGGTCGCCGATGGTGTTGATCCTGACCAGGCGGTTCGAGCCTTGGAGTCCGATGAAATCCGACGCGGTGTTGATGCGAGCTCTTTCCTGGCTGAAGCTCAGGCCGAGGCTGCTGGCCAAGAGGCATTCATAACCATCCTTCAGGGGTACCTGGGCTTCGGGTTGCTCATCGGCATCGCTGGGCTCGGCGTGGTGCTGGCCCGAGCGATTAGGGAACGTCGGCGCCAGATCGGCATGATGAGGGCCGTTGGCTTCAATGGCTCGACTATGCGATCGGCGTTCGTCTTCGAAGCCCTCTTCATCGGTGTTCAAGGCGTGGTCCTGGGAATCGGCCTTGGCCTGTTGAGTGCCTGGCAGACCCTGACCCGCTCGACCGCATTCGAGGAAGGGCTGACCTTTGCTGTGCCGACACTGTGGCTGATCGGCCTGGCCGCGGTGTGCGTCGTTGCGTCATTGGGCGCTTCGCTCGCACCGGCTATCCGGTCGGGGCGAATCGCTCCGGCGGTCGCGCTGCGCCACTGAGGCAGAGCCACTGCGCCACTGGGGAACGTGCGTCGAGGGCTCGAACATGGCTACGTTCGCAGCCATGTTCGAGCCTCTGGTCAGTCTCCCCGAGAATTCACCCGCCGTCGAAGGTCGCTGGTTCCTGGTCGATGAGCGTCAGCAAATCCTGTTGCTCGACGGGCAGATTCCGGTCGGCTCCGAACCGCCGGTCGGCAACGGCACCTCAACGCAGCACCTGTTGGGCGTCGACGATGGCACACCGATCTGGGCCGTTCGCGCTTCGTCAGGGTTCGACGACCCTGAAGACGCCGAATGGGTGAACCTCCGGGCCCTCTTTGGTCGGATTCCCGAACCCGAATGGGCGTTGGCCGGTCGGGCGTCGCAGGTTCTGATGTGGGACCGAGACCATCAGTTCTGTGGCCG
Source organism: uncultured Acidimicrobiales bacterium (assembly GCA_937930655.1). Taxonomy (GTDB): domain Bacteria; phylum Actinomycetota; class Acidimicrobiia; order Acidimicrobiales; family SZUA-35; genus JAHECQ01. The sequence continues at coordinate 6,631 of CALHBU010000248.1, forward strand.
CTGCGGAAGCAAGAACCAGCCGCACCCCAGCGATCGGGCGTTGGTGTGCCCTGACTGCAAGCTCATGTCCTTCCCCCGAATCTCGCCGGCGGTGATCATGCTGGTCGAACGAGACGACGGCAAGGCGCTTTTGGCCTGGGGAGCACAGTTCCCTGGAAGGTTCTTCAGCGCCCTTGCCGGCTTTGTTGAGCCGGGAGAGAGCCTCGAAGAATGCGTGGCCAGAGAGGTGAAGGAGGAAGTCGGCATCGAGGTCGACAACATCCGTTACTTCGGCAGCCAGCCCTGGCCGTTCCCTCATTCCATGATGATCGGCTTCCAGGCCCGCTACGTCAGTGGCGACCTGGTGCTACAGGAAGAGGAGATTGTCGAGGCCGGATGGTACGGACCCGACGACCTCCCACCCGTGCCCAAAGGTGGGATGTCGATCGCCGGATGGCTGATCGAAGACTGGCTGAAGCGAGTGAGCTGAGACTCTCGAACCGGGCTATTCCTTGGACGCGACAGCGTTTGGCGTGACGTTCATCTTTGGCTCGTACTCGGCTGCCTCCACTGCTGACTGGTCCTTACCCTGGCTGGCCCGCATCTCCGTCCGGCAGGACTCACACGGACCGTAGAAGCGCTCGGTCACCGACTGTTCACAACGGGGGCATGTCAGTTCGATATCCGGGGCGTCGGGGATGGTCATGTCGGCCAAGGTACTCGTTCCTACCGACTGGTACGGTCTGAGCGTGGCTTCACTGGTGCTCGAAGATGTCAACAAGATTTATCCCAATGGCTATCAGGCCATCACCGATCTGAATCTGGAGATTGAAGACGGTGAGTTCCTGGTGCTCGTAGGCCCATCGGGCTGCGGCAAGTCGACTGCTCTACGAATGATGGCCGGGCTCGAGGAGATCTCGGGCGGCAAGTTGTCGATCGGCGATCAGGTGGTCAATGACGTACATCCGAAGGACCGCGACATCGCCATGGTCTTTCAGAACTACGCCCTTTACCCCCACATGACGGTGGCCGAGAACATCGGGTTCGCCCTGAAACTGGCCAAGGTGCCAAAGGCCGAGATCGCCGACCGAGTGGCAAAGGCGGCCAGCATTCTGGACCTCACCGAGAACCTCAGTCGGAAGCCAGGTCAGCTGTCCGGTGGTCAGCGCCAGCGGGTGGCGATGGGACGGGCCATCGTCCGTCAACCCAAGGCCTTCCTCATGGACGAGCCGCTCTCCAATCTTGACGCAAAGTTGCGGGTCCAGATGCGGGCTGAGATTGCTGGTCTCCAGCGGAACCTTGGCGTCACGACCGTGTACGTCACCCACGACCAGGTGGAAGCCATGACCATGGGGGACCGAGTGGCGGTGCTCAAGCGGGGCCTCCTCCAGCAGGTCGATACGCCCCAGAATCTCTACGATGCTCCCGACAACGTGTTCGTTGCTGGCTTCATCGGGTCGCCATCGATGAACCTGATGGTTGGCAAGCTCGGCACCGATATGAAAAGTCCCACCGTCACCCTCGGCAGCCAAACACTTGCCGTCGACAAAGGCCTGGTCGACTCCAAGCCAGCCCTGGCGGCCTACGCCGGTCGCGAGCTGGTGGTCGGTGTCCGGCCCGAGGACCTCTCCGATGCTGCCATGGAACCGGAAGCTCCCGCTGACCGCCGACTTCAGAGCACGCTAAGCCTGATGGAGTCGCTTGGTTCGGAGATCATCGCCCATTTTCCGCTCGACGTGGAGCCGTTCGCCATCATGGACGCCGAGTTCGAGGGTGAGGATGCGGTCGAAGCAGTCAGAGTAGAAGGCAAGGCTGTGTACGTCGCCAGGGTCAGCCCTCGGTCGAACATCGCTATCGATCAAGAGGTCGAGATCGTTGTCGACACCGCAAGGCTTCATTTCTTCGACACCGCGTCGGGACAGGCCATCCGGGACTGATGCTTCGTCTGCGGCAAGTTGCAGTTGTGGCGGCCGATCTCGCCACCGCTGAGGCTGACGTTGTGAACACGCTTGGCCTCGCTCGGTGTTACCAGGATCCTGGCGTCGGGGCGTTCGGCCTCCACAACGCGCTCTTTCCCATCGGCGATCAGTTCCTCGAGATTGTTTCACCAACGGCCGAGGGCACGACGGCTGGCCGATTGCTGGAAAAGCGACACGGTGATGGTGGTTACATGGTGTTGTTCCAGACCGATGATCTGGCCGGCTTCCGTAGCCGATTCGACCAGCTCGGCATGCGAGTAATCCACGAAGCCATCGACACAGGAATCGTCGGTCTTCACCTTCATCCCAAGGACATCGGCGGTGCAGTTGTCTCTGTAGACGAAACCGAGGACCCGGCCGAGTGGACCTGGGCCGGCCAGAACTGGCGAGCCTTCGACCGGCCAGCCGTGGTAACCGCTCTCGCCGGAGTGGAGATCCAAACCGACGATCCTGATACCACCGCCGCTCGATGGGCGGCCATGCTCGATCGGCCCGTCGTCGAGAGAGCCATCAACTGCGACGACGCCACGGTTCGATTTGTAGAATCGGCTGACGGTCGGGGCGATGGCGTTGGGGCTTTCGACGTCGTCAGCGTCGACCCGAAAAGGGCCGGAACGAGCGAGGTAGTTGTCGGCACCAGGGTGAACTTCGTACTCTGAGAGTCCGCAACGACTGCCTGTCGGTTACCTATCTGCCAACAGGGCGGGGAGAGATTTCTTGTCATCTGGTTCGCTGCTCATCCTGCTGGTGGTCAACGCTGCACTTGTCGTTGTCGCGATCGTTGGCTGGATGCTGGCGTGGCGTCGGTCGGCATCAACGCAACAGCAGAAGGCAACGGCCAAGGCCGACACCGTTGCTGACACCACCGCTGCGAGCGATGACCACCAAGAACGAGACTCCATACGAGAGCTGCGCCGCGAGCTTCGGGCCGAGCAGAGCCTTCTTGATGGAGTAGCGGCGGCCAACGGAGTCTCCCCTCGCGACTTCCGACGCTCATTGGCAACCCAGTATCTCCATGCAGCCGACCCCTACCGGTGGCATCACCAGCAGGGGGTTGTCGACACCGAGGAGACCAACGCCAACGGCACAGACTTCTCAACTGGCACCGAGTCTTTCAATGGGCAACAGGCTCCTGACAGTCAGGTAGCCCGCCAGTTGGCCGAAAAGGAGGCTGAGTTGGAGAAGACCCGCCTCGCGTTAACCGAGATCCGATGTCGGGTCGAACACCTGCTCGAACAACGGCGGCGTCAGCTTCCCACCATGCCGGGCGACGTCATCGATCTTCGAGAAGAGGTGGCTGAGTTGCGTTCGCAGATGGCCGACCGGGCCATTGAGGCCGATCGGCTGCGAGCGACCATCAACCAGCGAACGCAGGCCGAGCCAGAAATCAGCGCCATCGTTGACCAGCTCACCGTTCTTCGGGAGCGAGTTCTGGAACTACGGCCGTCCGACCAGGCGAGGTAGGACAGCGTTGACCTCTGCTCCTCCTCGGAAGGTGCAACCCCTCCGCCACCGACTCGATGTCACAGCACCGGTACCGGGCTCGAAGAGCCACACCAATCGGGCCTTAATCTGTGCCGCCCTTGCTTCCGGTACCAGTCAGCTGTCGGGGGCACTGTTTGCCGACGACACACTGGCCATGGTCGACACGTTGCGAGAGCTTGGGTCCGACATCGTCACCGAGCCCGACGGTGCTTCGATGCTGGTGTCGGGAACAGGTGGACGTCTTCGGCCAGGCCCTACGGTTCTGAATGTCCGCCAATCAGGAACCACCGGTCGCTTCATACTGCCGCTCCTGACGTTGGGCGATGGATACTACGAGCTCGACGGCGATCCCCAGCTCAGGAGCCGACCCTTCGGCGACTTGGTCGATGCTCTTGGCTCGCTCGGCGCAAAGATCGAGGGAACTCGGTTGCCGTTGAAAGTCACCGGAGGAACCCTCGATGGCGGGCAGGTGTCGGTGAGCGGCTCGGTTTCGAGCCAATTCCTCTCCGGCCTTCTTCTTGGCGCCCCCGGCGCAGCCAGTGAAGTAGAGATCACGGTGGACGGAACGCTCGTCTCTCGCCCCTATGTCGATCTCACGTTGTCGACCATGGCGACGTTCTCGGCGGTTGTGGAACGCCACGACTATCAACGTTTCGTCGTGGCCCCTAACGGTTACCAGGCAGCCTCGGTGCTGATCGAGCCCGATGCGTCTGCTGCCTCCTACTTCTTCGGCGCCGCCGCCATCACCGGCGGTCGGGTGACCGTCGATGGGCTGGGCACCAACACGGTGCAGGGCGACATGGCGTTCGTCGACGTCCTTGAGCGCATGGGCTGCACGGTGGAGCAGAGCGAGTCCCGCACCACAGTGATTGGCCCTACTCAGCTGAAGCCGGTCTCCGTTGACATGGCAGATTTCAGCGATACGGCACAGACTCTCGCCGTCGTTGCGACCTTCGCCGACGGACCCTCCGAGCTTCGGGGAATCGGCTTTATCCGCCACAAGGAAACCGACCGGGTCGGCGCGGTGGCAACCGAGTTGGCCCGTCGTGGCATCGCCGTTGATCAAACCGACGATTCGTTGGTTGTTCATCCCGGGTCGCCGACTCCCGGCGTGATCGAAACCTACGACGACCATCGAATGGCGATGAGCTTTGCCCTCCTGGGTCTTTGTCATGCCGGTATCGAGATCGCCGATCCCGGATGCGTCGCCAAGACGTTCCCGGACTTCTTCTCGGTTCTCGACAGCCTCGCAGCACCATGAGAGCGGTCCTGCTTACTGGAGAGCAGCAGACCAGTCTGGTGGAGTTGGATGAACCAACGTTGTTGTCGGGCGCGCTCATTGTCGAAGTCCTTCGATGCGGTATCGGTGGCTCGGACGTCGAGAGCTTCCTCACCGGTCGCCTGCCAGCACCAGCCTGGTTCGGACATGAATGGACGGGACGTGTTGTCGCGGTGGCCGACGATGTTGCCGGACACTTCGAAGGCGAACGGGTTCTCGGCGCAGCACCGCCACCCTGCGGCGGATGCCGACCCTGCCGGTCAGGCCTTGGCAGTCACTGCGCGGTGGTGCTCGACATGATCATCGGTGCCGATCCGCTGGCTAGCAACCATGGGGCCTTTGCCGAGCGCATCCGGGTCGATGCTCGTCGGGTCCATCGAGTGCCCGAGGGTATCGACGAAGACGGAGCGGCGTTGGCCGAGCCGGCGGCTGTTGCCACCCATGCGGTGGCCCGAGCCGATGTGGCTATGGGGGACATCGTGGTCGTCGTCGGTGCCGGAACCATTGGATTGTTAGTGGCCGAGATCGCCCGCCTGTCTGGCGCTGGCGCCGTGCTGGCCGTCGATCCTCATGAGGGCCGACGCGAGCTGGCCTGTGACCTTGGCGCCGACGCCGCTCTTGCCCCTGGCGCTGATGTTGCTCGCTGGTTGGCCGACAAAGGCCATGGGCTGGGGGCCGACGTCGCCTTCGACTGCGCAGCCGGTGCTACCTCGCTTGTAACCGCGTCGGCGTCTATTCGGCGGGGTGGCACCGTGGTAGCGGTGGGTGTCAGGCAGTCGAAAAACGTCATGACCGCACCTGACATTCTCGAGAGGGAGGCCGATCTGCGGGCTGCCCTGGGCTACCAGGTGGCCGATGTGCGCCGGGCCCTTGATCTAATGGCAGACGATCGTCTCAAGGTTGGGCCGATCATCGACCCTGAACCGGTTCCGCTCAGCGGACTGGATGGTGTGCTCAGAGCCTTGGCTGCCGGTGGCCGAGACCGACAGAAACGGTTGGTCCAACCGGCGCTCTAGCCCCCTTCTGGGGCGTACCCTCTAGGGCGCCAGCTGCTTCAGAAAGCCGGTTGCCCAACAGACCGCGTCGTCCTTGGAGACCGAGCGTCGCATCGTGCGCATGCGTCGCCGAGCCTCGTCGGCCTTCATATCGACCGCTTGGACAATGGCCGTTTTGAGACCATCGATGTCGTAGGGATTGACTAGCAGCGCCGTTTTGAGCTGATGGGCGGCGCCCGCGAATTCCGAGAGCACCAGGACCCCGGACTCGTCGTGGCGGGCCGCCACGTACTCTTTGGCCACCAGGTTCATGCCATCCCTGAACGGTGTGACCAGCATGACATCAGCTGCCCGGTACATAGCCAGTAGCTCGCTGAAGGAGCGGGTCCGGTGAATGTAGTGGACGACGGGATAACCGACTCTTCCGAAGTCGCCGTTGATCTCGCCAACCAGACGCTCGACCCGTTCCCGCAGGCTGACATACGCCTCCACCTGATCTCGACTGGGTTCGGCGATCTGGATCATGCTCACCTGTGATGCGTGGAGGCGTTCTTCAGCCAGGAGCTCCTTGAAGGCCCGCAGTCGTACATCGATGCCCTTGGTGTAGTCCAGACGATCCACGCCCAGAAGCACGGTATGTGGTTGACCGAGCTGGGCCCGCAGGTCGCGTGATTCTTCGGTGACGTCGTGATCGCGAGACGCAGTGTCGTAGCGCTCGTAGTCGATGCCAATGGGGAACGACCGAACGCTAACGGCTCGGCCTTCGACGTCCAGAGTGTTCTTGCCGGTTCGTGTCGCTTCGCCGAGGCTGACTGCCAGTCGATGAAAATTGCCGGCGTCATCTGGAGACTGGAAGCCGACCAGGTCAGAGCCGAGAATCCCGGCAGTGAGTTCGCGCCGCCACGGAAGCTGGGAGAAAAGTTCGGGCGACGGAAAGGGGATGTGGAGGAAGTAGCCGATTCGTAGATCGGGGCGGAGTGCTCGCAGCATGCCGGGCACCAGCTGAAGCTGGTAGTCGTGAACCCAGACGATGGCGCCCTTGGCCGCTTCTTTGGCCGCATGCTCGGCGAAGCGCTGGTTGACCTTTCGGTAGCCCTCGTACCAGTGGCGGTGGAACTCGGCAGGCTGGATCTTGTCGTGGTAGAGCGGCCATAGCGTGCCGTTGGCCATGCCCTCGTAGTGGAGTTCGCGCTCTTCTTCGGAGAGCCGGACCGGCACCAGTCTCATCCCGTCGTGATCGAATGCCGAGGGAGTCCGCCGAGCCTCCTCGCCGGTCCAGCCCAGCCAGGCGACATTGTCGAAATCGGCCATCGCCGGTTTGAGAGCGGCCACCAACCCGCCGGGGCTGGTCATCCACCGCGCTTTTCCGCCCGGTGTCTCGGCCCGGGCTACAGGAAGCCGGTTGGCGACGATGACCAGAGAAGCTTGTTTGTTATTGCTCGGCTTTCGTTTTGGTCGACTCGCTGGGCTGGTTCGAGTAGAGGCCATGTCCCTCAGTATCACCCCTTGGGCCGGCAAAGGGGGCGAAGGTCAGACCAGAGAGAGCGTTCCGGTGTCGGAGACCTCGGCGGCCCGACCAACCCCTTCGACGGTCATCAGTTCGTGCATGAGGTCGGTATCGTTGCTATTGCTCCATGTCCGGTCGCCGCTGGGGGTTCGGACAGATGCCAGCGCCTGGTCGGGACCACCAGCACCGTGCATGACGGTGTAGGCCTCGACGGTGCAGGGCCCAACGTAGGATTCGTTCAAGGTCGTGGCCGGGACGGCATCGACCGCTTCCTGGACGTTCTCAGCCACAAACGGCTTGTCCGAAGGCTCGGTGGAGTACAGGCCGAGCGCGTGCTTGGTCAGGTAGCCGCCGTTGGCGGTGACCAGACCTACCGAACCAGGGTCGTCCCGAAGTGTGCCAGCCATGGTGGCGATGGAATGGGTGACGTAGTTGTTAAGTGGTCCTCCGGCAAAGGTCAGACCGCCGGTTTGGGTCAGTTGCCGGTCGAGACCGATGCCGAGCTCGGTCGCCGAAATCTGTACCGCTGAGGGGAAGCACGAGTAGATGTCGATGTGGTCGACGTGATCAACATCGGTTTCGGCCAACTCGAACAAGCGACGGCCGGCCTCTTTGATAGCGGGCGAGGAATGCAAGTCTCGCCGAGTCGAGACGGTGTAGGTGTCGTGAGCATCGGTTCCGACGTGGGGGAAGACCCAACGGTCCCGGGGAACCCCGGCCGCTTCGGCCGCCTCGGCCGAGCACAGCAACAAGGCTGCCGCCTGATCGAGATTCCAGTTGGAGTTCATGGACTTGGTGTACGGGAACCCGACCATCCGGTTGTTGGAGCTGGCCGTCATGATCTCGTCAGCCGACATTGGCGTTCGGAGCCAGGCGTGGGGGTTGGCGACGGCTGCCTGGTTGAAGGTTTCCCACAGCTCAGCCACCCGGCGACGATGATCGTCCAGTGATTCACCTCTGCTGTGGCGGAATGCCGATTCGAAGATGGGATAGAAGTTCACTGGCATTTCGAGACCGCGCTCAAGCTCGAACGGTGTCGACATCTGCACCTCGGACTGGAACCGCTCGTCGGGCTCAACACCCTCTTGGGTGGTGAGGTCCCGGGGAATCCCCGCTGCTTTCTTCTTGCGGCGACTCCAGATGGTCTCGCCACCGGCGATGGCCACAACCGATAGCTCGCCGGCCTGGATACGGGCCGACATGGCGTTGACGAACGACTGCGGGGTGTTGCCACCGGTGGCCGACAACAGTGTTTTGGCCCCGGGAGCTCCTACCGCGTCGGCGATGAGTCGGGCCGGGTCGGAGTAGGCCCAGGCGCCGTCGACAACGCCGATGGCATCAAGCTTGGAGAGGAGTGACGGTGCCCCAGCATCGGCGGCGGCACCTTCGACGACCGCCTGCACCAGCTTGACGGCTTCGACGGCGTCGGCGAGATCGTCAGGCCGCTGCGTGATCTGGGAGACACCAACGAGGACGGGAGTACGGGGATCGATGCTCATGGTGAGCCAGGCTAGGTCAGCCTAGATGGCCAAGCGAAGCGCCGAGGAACAGGATGACCAGGGCGGAGACGGCGCCGACGGCTCCGGTGAGTGCAACCACTGCCCGCTTCTCGCTTTGGCTATGGGTGAAGGCCGAAAAGCCGGCAACGACGACCAGCAGAATCTTGATGCCGAGTGTGGCGTTGTAGCCAGAGGGCAACTGATCGGGCCCGGCCAGCAAGTTCCAGATGCCGGTGATGAACGCCAAGCCGAAGGCCGGCCACGCCACCTTGGCGAAGCCATTGGCTGCGGCCTTCGTTGCCTCGGGGCCGATCTTGCGTAGTCCGGGAACCATGCCGGCTAGAACAAACTGCCCGCCGACCCAAACGGAGGCGGCCAGGAGATGAAGGAAGATGCGGATGGTGTCAAGCGTTGGGCTAAGCACAATGTCGATTCGGTTGAGGCGACTGGATGTTTGATTGGAAGTCTGGCTGGATGGCTGGTCGGTCAGCGACCGAGGATCTTGCCGAGCAAGCCGCCCAGCCCACCCTTTTGACCACCGGCTGAGCCGCCGCCACCAGCTGCACCACCGGCCATGTCCATGACATCGTCGATGACGCTGCCGTCGCCATCAGCATCGAGGATCGAAGCGAGCCCGCCGAGACCCGGTGACTTGGTCTCCACCTGTCGTCTCTCGTCGTTGAGCATGGAGCCAAGACCGGCGTCGTCGAGACTCTTGGTCTGCTTTTGCTTGGCCAGGTAACCCATGACGAGCGGTGCGAGAAGAGGGAGCAGCTTGGTGATCATGGAGAGATCGACACCGGTCTGTCCGGCGAGCTTCTGCTCGACCGGCGCTCTTTTCTGACCGAGAACATGACCGAGAATTGCTTCGCCTGGACCGCCGGTGAGGATGCTGCCCAAGTCGCCGAAGACCGAGTCGTTGTGTTCGTTGAGGGCGTTTGAGAGTGACGCCGCCCCCGCCGGGCTTTTAGCATTGTTGGCTAATCCGCCAAGGATGGCGGGGAGTGCAGCCGAGATGAGAGGTCCCATGGCGCCTTCGTCGGCGCCAATGGCGCTGGCGAGTTGACCTGTGCCACCACTGCTGTTGAGTTGATCCATGATGCCGTCGAGCAGTCCGGACATGTTGGTCTCTTTTCACTAGGGAGTCTTGGACGCTAGTCAAGATCTACAGGGTTGACCACGAAGCCGTCCGCATCCGACTGGCTGGTTGGGTGGATCCAAGGATGGAACAAGAGGAAGCAGGATCGAGGATGCGCTTGTGCCGCCGGTGTGGACGCTCACATCGGCGGTTTGGTCGAGTACCGCAAACGTCCACTGGGGCTTACTTCTACCCGGGGTATCAACCGAAAGTCTCAGCCTCGAACCGGGGCGGATCACGTGGGCAAAGGGGAGAATCTCGATCCGGGCCAGGACCACCTCACCATCGGTGAGCAGGTCGACGTCTTCTTCCCGATGAGAGGGTGCTGGTCGGAGCTCGGTGGCGTCGTCTTCCAACGTTCGTCGGGACAGCCGGAGCCACCCGGTTTGGATGTAGATCTCGTCTCCGTTGGAGTCGATCTCGGAGAGTGTGACCTCGACATCGGCGTCGTCAGCAACCTCGCCGTCGTCTCCAGCCGAGACTGACAGATACAGATCGGCGCTGGCCGGCCCGACGAAGACAGCCTCGTCCTCGAAGCGATCAGAGGTGAAGACGGCAGCACTGCTGGGCCTGGCCCACTGCCAATCAGGATCGTTGGTCCAGATGGTCGAGAGGTCGCCAATGGTTACGCCCGACCCTTCTTCGGGGTCAGTGGTGAACGACCGTATGCCGGCACTGCTGGGAGCCTCGGACCGCATGCGACCGGCATCGGTCAGGTGAAGCCGGAGCGGTTCTACCTCACTGGGTGGCCATTGGTCGAACGTCGCACTGAAGCGAGACACCGGTAGTTGCGGTTGGGTAGCTCCGAGCTCAAAGAACACGAGCACCGAGGGTTCCGCCTCGTACTCGGCTCTCGCTTCGGCGAGCGTGCCCTGCCTCGTCGGCACTCCGGGGAAGGGAACTGACTCTCCAAAGACCGTTGACAGCCCAGCTCCGATGAGCAGCCGGGTGACGACGTCGAGGCCCTCGGTCGTTTCGCCGACATAGAGGTTGTAGAACTCAACGAGCGGGCCAAGGACCGAAGGTCCGAGAGGGTCGACGTGGAGTCCGTTGTAGAGGTGCGCTCGGACAACCGGAGCGGAGTCGAAATGACCCAGTAGGGCAGGAAAGCGCCCGCCAGTCTGTTCGTCCTGCCAGGCACCGGCCAAAAAGACGGGCACCGCGATGTTCGCGATCTCCGGCGAGCGGGAGGTGGTCAGCTCGTTGCGGAACGGGGTCTCCTTGATGCGCTGAATCAAATCTGGATTGTGAACTCGGAGTTCCTGGTTGCCGTCGCATTGGGTGTCGCCCGCCTCGACTCGCTGTTTTGTCCACGATTGGCCAAACGCCTGCGCTCGCTCAGTGACCTGGGCCGACCATGTCTCGCCGAACCCGTTGTTGTAGATGCCGCCCGGGTAGAGCACCGATTCGACTGAATCGATGACTGACAGGGGAGCGATAGCCGCCAGCGACGGGGGAGCGGTTGCAGCGACGTGCAGCTGCATGATTCCCGGGTAGCTGATGCCGTACATTGCAACGTTCGACGACCAGGCCTGGGCCGCCACCGTCTCTATGACGTCGTAGCCGTCGAGACCCTGGATTGGTTCGAAGGCATCGAATGATCCGCCGCTGCAGCCGGTGCCGCGGACGTTTACCTGGACCAGGGCGTAGCCCAATGACGTGATGAGGAAGCGCCCGGGGTCGTCGGCGTTGGGGTCCGATGGGCTGTAGCCCGAATACTCGACCAGGGTGGGGTAGGGGCCGGCACTCGCCAGTCCTGGCAGCGAAACGTAGGCCGACAGCGTGGTGCCGTCCCTGACAGTGATGTAGTTGAAGCCCGCTTCCAAGCGCTGCTGCTCATAGTGGTCGGCCGCCGGCGGACTGTCGCCTGGAAGCTGTACTGGCGGGGCCGCAGCCACCGCCGCACCGTCCTGCCAAACCTCGAGCTCCACCTCGATGCCGGTGGGAAGGCCTCGGACAATCGCTGATCCGTCGTCGGCCACGTCGCTTCGTCCGACCTCCCGATGGTCAGGGTCGAAGGCCACCAGCTCAGTGCCGGGCTCCGCTTCGAGAACCGTGAGCTGTTGAAATGAGGGAACAATCTCGAGCCCTACCGGGGGAAGGGTGGTGGGAGGGAGTGTTGTCGGAGGGGCGGTCGTTGGCAGAGCGGTTGTTGCTGAGGTGGCTGAGGTGGTTGAGGCTGAGGTGGTTGAGAACGACTGGTTGGAACCATCGGTACACGCTCCAACACAGAGAGCTGTCGCGACAACGCAGTGGAGCCAACGGGACGACATCAGCTGAGTGTGGCAGCACGCAACAAAGAACCATCTTTAGAGCGAACTATCCCCCCACCACTGAAAGTGTCCGCTACACTACCCAGCGGGCGGAGTTGGTGCCGATTGGAAGACCCGTGGCTCCAGCTCGTTTTTTGTCGTTTCCCGCCAGTCCGGCGTTTCTTCGTCGATTCAGCATGCTGCTGTTGTCGTCGACGTTGGTCCTGCTGCTGGCTGGTTCTGCGTTGGCGTCTATCGACAGCCCGCGCCCGATGATGGCCGAAAGTCTGGCCGGAAACGGATGGGAGCCTTCCGAACTTCCAGACGTTGCGGTCGTTGTCAGCACTGATGGCAACGGTGCCGGAAAGTCGGTTATCGGTGCCAATGAGACGCCTCGTACCCAGCGGCTTGCGGCCGAAGGTCTCGAACAATCGATCGTGCCCCAGCTTGGCCAACTCCCCGGTGTGCTATCGGTGACGGCTGAGGATGTTTCACCCGGCCGAGTCGCCCTGTTCATCTCTATCGACGACGCCAACCCTGATCTGACGCTCAAGCTGATCGAGACCACCATCCAACGGGCAGCTCCCGAACTGGCAATCGCCGTCGGCGGTCGGGCAGTGGCTGATCGTGACCTCCTTGATCGGCTGAATCGAGGCACGCTGGTTGCGGTTGTGCCCGTTCTTGTTCTTCTCACCATCCTCGCCGCCGCTTCGTTCGGACCCAGGTTCGGGCTCGGCACGGGTGCCGCAGTAAGTACGGCCACCTTGCTCAGTGGCATCATCGGATCCCGCATGGTCGGCCCCTTCGACGGCTCACTGGGCTCCACTGCTCTGCCGGCGGTGCTGGTGAGCCTCCTGGTTGCCACTGTGCTCTGCTTCCGGCTTCTCGACTGGTTCAAACAACCCGAGGGTGACGATCAGGCCCAGATCATTCAGAACGCAGTCCGCCACCTTCTCCCTGAAGCTCTTCTTCTGTTTGCCGGGCTCGTTCTGACTGCTGTCGTTCTCGGTCTCGCTGGTCCCGGTCGAACACCGGCAACGGTGGTTGCAGTTGGTGCGTTCGTTGGCGCCCTCATTACCTTTGCTGTCCTCCCCGCCATTCTGGTGGCTTTGCCTCCGGTGCCCGACGAGGACGACTTCCGAATGTTCCGGCTCCATGTGCCTGATGGCCGTGACTTTCCAACAGCAGTGCTGGCCGGTTTTGCGTTGTTTCTCCTGGCTATCGGCCTATTTGCGGTTCGAGTGCCGAGCTCGGAGCTCATGGACGAGTCCTCATTACCAGAGGGCGTCATGTCCCGAAGGGTCTCTGAACAATTGGCTGGACTCGGGGGCGACCCCACCAGCGCGGTGCTGGTGACTGCCAACGCCGAGTCCTCCGACCGTGACCTGACGGCCTGGGCCCGTAGCGCCTCCCTTCTGCCCGGCGTCGGTTGGGTTGAAACGGCCGTTGGCCGGTACACGGCTGGAGAATTGGTGACCCCCGCTGCTTCTGGAGCCACCTTCCAATCCGACGACGGACAGCTCATCATCGTCACGCCCAACGTGACGGCACGATCGGCGGCTGCCCAGGCGCTGGTTGTTGACCTTGCTGCCATCGAGGCGCTCGAGGTTGAGCTCTCCGGAGCACCGGTCGATGCCCAACGAACCGCAAGCGATGCCCTCTCCCATTTGTGGTTGTTGGTGCTCTGCCTGGCCCTGGCCGGTGGAACCGCGGTGTACATCCTCACCAGCGATCTCCGCCTCGCAATGACCACGGTGCTCTTGAGGGTGCTCGGAACATCAGCCCTCCTAGGGGTGTACACGATGGTTTCGGGGTCAGCGAGCGCAGTCGAACTTCACGTGGCTGCACTCACCATGAGCGTCGGTGTTGGATTGTTCGAGCTCGGATTCATCCGCCGCCTGACCAGCCCAGCGGCACAAACCGAAACCGACATGATCAACGAGCTCCTCGAGCCATCGCCCCGCCCCGACCCGGTCGGCGCCGCCTTCCGGCAAGAAGGCCGGGCCGCCATGCTTGGTCTTGGCATCACGGCCTTGACCGGACTCGGCTTTCTGGCCAGCGATCTGGAGATGGCCCGACGGCTTGGAGTGGCCATTGCCGCCGGCGTAGTGATCGAGCTGCTGATCGGTATCTGGATGCTCCGACCGGTTCTCATGGGCCGGTTCGCTCCCGGCGCAACATCTGTCGCCCAACGCAGAAGCGCCCGTCTGGCGCTCAACACACTCGACGAAGAGGAGACCCTTGTGGTTAACGAAGACGAATTGCTCGACCCGGCTTGGCGACGTGTGGTCGCTGGCCTTCTCCGGGCCGAGTTCGCCTTTCAGAACGATCCGACTAGTGCCGAGCTCACCACCGTGTTTGTCGAAGACACACCGGTCTTTGGTGAGCTTGCGGCGCACAACCGACGACTCAGGGAAGCGGGTTTCCGGGTCACTGGTCAGGGCCCGAGACTGTTGAAGGTTCGTGCCGTCAACAGTGGCTCACCGGTCACGTTGGCCATCACGGTGGACCACCCCGAACGGAAGCTGGTTGATCGAGACGGACGCCTCCTCGGCGTGCGGCGAGCTGAACGCCGCGACGGCATGCTTTGGTTGGTTCAGGACCCGTCCGGTCGTTACCGCATCGCCGAAGCCGTCGACCTCGGCACCGGAGACATCGAGACGGTCGTTGCGGAGACTCCTGTCCCGCTGAATGCCTGAACAGGCTTATAGCCTTCCAGGTGTTCGCATCTGTTGAAGGGACAAACCATGGAGATCGCCGATTCGGTGCTTGACTTGATTGGCAACACGCCAATGGTCCGTCTGCGGCGCGTCGCCGCTGATCTGGCCTGTCCGGTGGTAGCCAAGGTCGAGTTCACTAACCCTGGAGGTAGCAGCAAGGATCGTCCTGCGGTCGCCATGATCGACGCGGCCGAAAAGGCCGGTCTGCTGAAGCCCGGTGGCACCATCATCGAACCAACGTCGGGCAACACCGGTGTTGGCCTGGCCATCGTCGCCGCCCAGCGGGGCTACAAGTGCAAGTTCGTCGTCACCGACAAGGTCGGCGTCGAAAAGGTCGACCTTCTCAAGGCCTACGGTGCCGAGGTCGTGGTCTGTCCTGTCGCAGTACCGCCCGAGGACCCCCAGAGCTACTACTCCACGGCCGCCCGACTGGTCGAAGAAACGCCAGATGCCTTCCGGCCGAACCAGTACGACAACGCCGAGAATCCAGCCGCCCACACCGCATCGACCGGTCCTGAGATCTGGCGGCAGACCGACGGAAAGATCACCCACTTTGTCGCCGGCGCCGGAACCGGCGGCACAATCTCCGGGGTTGCCGCCTACCTGAAGTCGCAGAACCCCGACGTGCAGATCGTGGCTGCCGACCCCGAAGGATCGGTGTATTCCGGAGGCTCTGGTCGTCCCTACCTGGTCGAAGGAGTGGGCGAGGACTTCTGGCCAACCACTTACCACCCCGAGTTGGTCGACCGAACCATCCCGATTAGCGATCAGGAGTCTTTCCTCACCGCCCGTCGTGTGAGCCAGGAGGAAGGGCTTCTTATTGGCGGTTCGTGCGGAACTGCGGTGGCAGCTGCGTTGGAGGTCGCCAAAGACCTCACAGCAGACGACCTCGTTGTGGTCCTCATCCCCGACAGCGGCCGTGGCTACCTGTCTACCGTCTTCAATGACAAGTGGATGGCTCGCTTCGGTTTCCTCAGCGAGGCCAGCGGACCGGTCGTTGGCGATGTGCTGGCGGCCAAAGAGGGCGACATCCCATCGCTCGTTTATGTCCAGCCAACCGCCATGGTCCGAGAGGCCGTCGACCTGATGCATCAACACGGCGTCTCGCAGCTGCCGGTGGCCAAGAACGACATGCCGTTGGCCGCCGCCGAGGTTATGGGCTCTATCGACGAACTTCGCATCATGGAAGCAGCCTTCAACGCTGATGGCGTGCTGGATCGGTCGGTCAACGACGTCATGAGCCCGAAGCTGCCGACCATCGGCATCGGCCAGCCAGTCGAGATGGCAGTGCAGCTGCTGGACCTCGCACCAGCGCTGTTGGTCCTCGACGGCGGGCGTCCCCGCACTGTTCTGGCCCGAGCCGATCTGTTGTCGTTCCTTTCTCTCGACACCGTCGCTGCAACTGGCGATGCCGCATCCCCGAAGGGCTGAGCATGACCGAAGATTCCTCAGAAAAGAGCGGCTACGGCTTTGCCACCAGGGCCATCCACGTCGGACAAGACCCCGAGCCGGTCACCGGAGCCGTTACGGTGCCGGTGTTCCAGACATCGACCTTTGCCCAGGAAGCGGTCGGTAAACACAAGGGATACGAGTACGCCCGCACCGGTAACCCCACCCGAACGGCGCTCGAATCTGCCCTGGCGTCGCTGGAGGGAGCCGCCTTCGGTATCGACTTTGCATCGGGCCTGGCCGCCGAAGACGCCATCCTGCGGATGCTCGTGCCCGGCGATCACATCGTGATGGGAAACGATGCATACGGCGGCACGTTCCGACTCATCTCCAAAGTCTTCGCCCCTATGGGCATTACCTGGTCGGCTGTCGATCTCACCGATCCCGGCGCGGTAGCCAGCGAGTGGCCCGAGAACACCAAGATGGTATGGGTCGAAACCCCGACCAACCCACTCCTGAGCGTCGTCGACATTGCCGCCGTGGCTGCTGCAGCAACGGCCAACGAGGCACTACTGGTGGTCGACAACACGTTTGCGACGCCGTACCTCCAACAACCGTTGGCCCACGGCGCCGATCTGGTTGTCCACTCGACCACCAAGTACCTGGGTGGGCACAGCGACACCGTCGGTGGCTTTGTTGCCACCAACAACGCCGACTTCGACAGCCATCTCCGCTTCATCCAGAACGCGGTTGGCGCCGTTCGCGGCCCGTGGGACTGCTACCTCACGCTGCGGGGCGCCAAGACACTGGCGTTGCGCATGGACCGACACAACGAGAACGCGGCCGCTGTTGTCGATCTTCTCACTTCACACCCGGCGGTCTCTACCGTGCTCTATCCCGGGCTTGCATCCCACCCGGGACATGAAGCCGCCGCTCGGCAGATGTCCGGCTTTGGCGGGATGGTGAGTTTTCGAGCGGCCAAGGGTCGCGATGCCGCGGTGCGAATCATCGAAGCAGCTCGGCTCTTCACCTTGGCTGAGTCGCTGGGCGCCGTCGAGAGCCTCATCGAACATCCCGGGGTCATGACCCATGCGTCGGCCGAGGGCTCACCGCTGGAGGTGCCAGACGACCTGGTCCGATTGTCGGTAGGTATCGAAGACCAGGCCGATCTTCTGGCCGATCTGGAACAAGCGCTCGAGGCATAGGAGACCACGTGGCTGAACGCCTGATCGCTGTCGAACCAAAATCAGGGCGTTATGAGTCGCTGGAGCAGGCGGTTATCGAGGGAGGTGGTGAGCTGGCTTCTCCTAGTGATGCCCACGGCCTGGTGTGGGCCGATCCAACCCGCGCCGCCGACCTACCGGCGGTCCTGGCCACCGGCCCTGCCATCGAATGGGTGGCGTTGCCCTATGCCGGCATCGAGCCCTACCTCGGCTACCTCGACAACGACCGGGTATGGACGTGCGCCAAGGGGGTTTACGCCCGACCGGTCGCCGAGCATGCGCTCATGCTGGCGCTGGCCGGTCTTCGCGGTCTCACCACCTTTGCCAGGGCAAGCACATGGAGCAGGCCAGAAGGGCACAATCTGCTCGACGCCAAGGTCGTCATCTTCGGCGGAGGCGGCATCACCAGTGAATTGGTTCCGATGCTCGAGCCGTTCAGGTGCGATATCACCGTGGTTCGACGGTCGCCCGAACCGTTTCCCGGTGCACAACGCACCGTCACCCCCGACCAACGCCTCTCGGCACTTGCTGGGGCCGATCTCGTTGTCCTGGCCCTCGCCCTGACCCCCGAAACCGAGGGGATCATGAGCACCGCCGAGTTCGAAGCAATCGCCGATCATGGTTGGCTGGTCAACGTCGCCCGCGGCGGACACGTCGACGATGAGGCTCTTTTGCATGCGTTACAGACCAACTCCATCGGAGGAGCGGGCCTTGATGTCACCGTGCCCGAGCCGCTCCCGGATGATCATCCATTCTGGTCCGAAGACCGCATTCTGATTACTCCTCATATCGGCAACACACCCGAGATGGGCATACCTCTCTTGTCAGCCCACATTGTGTCCAACGTCCGGCGTTTCGTAGCCGGTCAGCCGTTGGATGGCCTTGTCGACACCACCGCGGGCTACTAACCAGCGTGTCTCGGCGGCGGGCTCTCGTCCTGGCGCTACTTGTTGTTGCCGGCTGTGGTCGGTCCGACCCGCGTCTTGAAGGGCCGCTACCAACACTTCCTGTTTCGCCAGTCGAACTGGTTGAGGTGACCACTGATGTCGGCGTCACAGCTGAGTCCATCAGCATCGGCATCCTCGCCGACTTGTCCGGCCCCCGGGCGATCATCGATGTGCCCGTGGTGGACGCCTACAAGTTGTACTGGGCTGAGGCGAATCGGGCCGGTGGCGTTGGCGGGCGGGTTGTAGAGCTGACCGTTATCGATACCAGTTCCGATATCGAGGCCCACCGGGCGGGCTATCGAGAACTGGTAGACGATGTCGGCGTGGTGGCCATCGGCTATTCGTCGGGTACCGGAACTACCCAGGCGGTCGGTCCACTGGCCAGCACCGATGGACTGTTGGTGGTGTCCGGTTCCCGCCACTCGTCGATGATTAGCTACGACGCCGTTCTGGCCCCGCACACCAGCCTTTGTGTAGAGGCCATGAATGCCGTCTCCTGGCTCGACCAACGGGTCCGAGCTGTCACCGATGATCAGATCCGGTTGGCCATTGTTGGCGACGGCACCCCTGACGCCGACGATGCGGTGGCCGGAGCCCGGCTGGCGGCAGTGGCACTCGACCTGCAGGTGGTTATCGACCACACCGGTACCGGCGACTTGGCTGCCCGTCTGGAGAACTCGAACGCCACCGGCGTTTTCGCTGCCGGCGAGCCGGGCTTTCTCGAGATCGCCATGTCCAGCTCTACCCAGGCTGGCACCGCGGATGGCTCACCGGCTACCTGGACCGGTAGTTCGCTCAACCTTGACGTGTACGGCTCGGGTTCGGCCTCAGCATCAGCTCTGATCAGTGAGAACTATTTCCATCCATGGTCCCTCTCAGTATTGGGATCAGGCAGCGACGATGTCGACCGAGTCGCCGAGGTCCTGGCCGCGAGCACACCATTGGTGTCCAACTGGTCGTTGACGGGCTGGGCCAGCGCATCTTTGTTGTTCGAAGCACTCGACGGGGCTGCGTCAAGGGGGGACATGCAGCGGCAAACCGTCCTGGAGGTGGCCGGTTCCAACCGGACTCGCTTCGATGGGCTGGCCCCGGACCAGACATGGCGTGGTAATCGAGCTGACCGAATAGTCAGAGAGACGGTGATCTACGACGTGGTTGATTGGGGCCAGCCAGAGGTCGTCCAGTTGGTCCCGGCCGGGGGTCCGGATCCGTCCGAGGTAGCGGTCTCTCATCGGCAGGAAGGGGCGTGCCTTGCCCCACCGGTACCCCCGCCAGCAACCTCACCCACAGAAACCACGACACCGGATACTGTCCCTTCGTCGGACGAGTAGCCCCTGTCGATAGCCCAGTTTCCGCCCTCAGCTTGGCACTCTTCAGGTTTCGGGCCGGTTGGCCGATGGAACGAAGTGCGTTACGCGGCTCTTACTCGTGTGCTACCCGGTTCTGTCTTACTTTTGGGCCTGTTGCTGACACTGATCGTCAGCACCAACGTGGCGGCCAGGAACGAGCGAGCCACTGCCCAGGCCAGGCAGGCCGCCAACACGGTGGTCCTGACCCATGCCAGAGCATCTGAGTCAGAGCTTCACAACGTTGCTGATGAAGTCGACCGACTGGCTCACTCCCTTCGGGTACTGACCGAGATCGGGGACATCGACATTGAGTCAGCCGTTACTGCTGAAGTCGACGCACAGCTGTCGCTCGAGCGGCGTTCAGCGATTCTTGCCGTCTTCGTTCAGTCGGGCGTCGATCAGGTCATGATTTTCAGCGACGATTCGATCGCAGGCAGAGACTTCCCGTTGGTGCCAGCCGGACTGGACTACATCGATGGCGGTATCTGGAACGGCTCGCTCTCGTACGGAATCGACACCAGCAGCCGGGCGGGCGCCGAGATCGTGATCTTGGTCGATCGAGATGCTCTGCAGGCGGCGATCCAACCATCTTTTGCTGACGGCTTCAGCGCCACCCTTTACGATCTTCCTGGGCAGGAATCGGGCAGCGAGACGGCAGTTCATGACGGTCTCGAGTCCATCGGCGGTGTTCTGTGGGACCGTCAAGCCGGGAGCGCCGTCTCGCGGCAGGACGCCGAAGTTCTCGGCCACTCAGTGTCGATCGAGGTAGAGGCCGCGAACGGTGCACTTTGGCTACCGTCGTCAGGGGTGGCGTGGAGCGTGCCGTTGTTTGGGACGCTGTTATCCCTGCTGGCTGCTGCTGCCGCCATGGTGACCGTCCGTGTTGTTTCCCGGGCCGAACTGGAGCGTGACGAGGCCGACCTCGCTCGCGATGCCGCTGCCGCGAGATTCCGGGCCAGCTTCGAGCGAGCGCCCATCGGCGTTATCGAGCTGGATGCCAACGGCACCATTGTCGCCGCCAACCCTCGTTTCGCCAGCCAACTTGGATTCGCAGCCGAAGAATTGCTCGAGACCGAGCTGCTGGATCTGGTCGACGGAGAGGATCGTCCCGAGGCTCAAGAGCTTCTTTGGGCCATGTTGGAGGGCGAAACTGATGGAGAGCAGACCGAACGTCGCTATCGGAACCGAAATGGGGGCGCCGTCTGGGTTCGAGAGTCCATGAGCGTTTTGGTCTCCGAAGACGGCTCCCACCATGTGCTGCTCCAGGCCGAGGACGTCAGCGACGAACGACGAGCAAGGGCCGAACTTCACCGCAAAGCGCTCTTTGACGACCTCACCGGGCTTCCCAACCGTTCCAATCTCATTGCCAGGGTTAACCGGGCGCTCGACGCCGATCGGCCCGCCGACGATGTTCTGGCTCTGATGTTCGTAGATCTCGACAAGTTCAAGAACGTGAACGACACACTTGGCCATGAAGCTGGCGACATCCTGCTCATAGAGGTAGCTGAACGCCTCCGACGAGCGTGTCGAGCCACTGACACCGTCGCTCGTCTGGGCGGCGATGAGTTCGTGGTGCTGTGCGAGGGGCTACCCAACGACGAGGTCGCAAGCCAGACCGCAGAACGATTCGCAGAGACGCTACGCGAGCCGATGTTCATTCGCGATGTTGAGGTGCCGGTGAGCGCTTCCATTGGTCTTGTCGTTGAAAGCGGGGCCGCCAGCTCCAGCGATCTTCTGCGCCAAGCTGATCAGGCCATGTATCGGGCCAAGACGTCGGGCCGGAATCAACTGATCCGCTTCGATATCGACGAGGGCACCCGACGTCGTACCGACGAACCGGATACCGTCAGTGCCCACGATCTTCGGTCTGCTATAGACAACGGGCAGCTCCTAGTCCATTACCAACCGGTTGTTGATACCGGAACACTCGAGGTTGTTGGGTGCGATGCCTTTATTCGATGGGCCCACACCGAGCGAGGCCTTCTAACCGCCGGCGAGTTTCTTCCTGCCGTAGAGAAACACGGCATGGTCGAGGAACTCGACCGTTTGGCCCTGGCCGAGGGTGTTGCGACTCTGGCCGAGTGGGCCGAAGACGAGCGTTCGTCGTGGTACATGATCTTCAACCTTTCGCCGGTGAACTACGACAATCGAGAGTTCGCGGGCTCTGTTGCCACACTGATAGAGGAGGCAGGGGTTGACCCATCTCGAGTCATTCTCGAGCGGCACGAGACCTCGTTCCTCACTCAAACTCCCACTGCTGTCATCGCC
Organism: uncultured Acidimicrobiales bacterium; assembly: GCA_937930655.1. Lineage (GTDB taxonomy): Bacteria > Actinomycetota > Acidimicrobiia > Acidimicrobiales > SZUA-35 > JAHECQ01. The sequence continues at coordinate 28,640 of CALHBU010000248.1, forward strand.
ACACGGGAGCTCCGTTCACTTGGCGTGCGGATATCGCTCGATCACTTTGGCACCGGCTCGTCAACGCTGAACGAAATGTCGATGCTCGAGTTCGATGTTCTGAAGATCGACCGCTCGTTCGTTCGAGATTCCGGCCATCAGCAGACCTACGTTCTTGAGGCACTCGGCAATATGGCTGACGCGCTCGACCTGAAGGTAATTGCCGAAGGGATCGAAACCGAGACCGAACTCCGGGTGGTCCAAAAAGCAGGACTGGCCTTCGCCCAGGGCTACCTCCTCGGCAAGCCGGTGAGTGAGGCTCAGTTCGTGGCCGGCGACTTTGGGAGAGCGGAGAGCGTTGCTGCTCTCAGCTCCTCGGAGCCGACAGGCTTGGTCAAGTAGCCGTCCAACCCGTTCACCCGAGGATCGCCGAAGTCTTCTCGGCGGAGCTCGCCGGTGAGAAGGACGAAGGGTGGCCGCGAGGCGGGGAGTGCCTCGAGCAGGTCTAGGCCGCTTCCTCCCGGCATGATGTAGTCACACAGGATGAGCGCAAGCGCAGGTCGGTACATCGCCAGCGCAGCTTCAGCGGAGTCGGCTTCCTCAGTAGCGAAGCCTTGTTGCTGAAGCATGTGACATAGGACTAGCCGTGACACCGGGTCGTCATCAACGACCAGAACCGTGATGTCGGCTTTTTCGACTCGGTCGCTCCCCATTGCGCCGCTCACCACTGAGCGAGGAGGTCGTCCATGGATGTGGCGAAGGTGAAGACCTTGTCGAAGCTGGTGAGTTCGAGGATTCGCTTGGCGTCAGCCGACCGCGGCCAGACCAGACGAAGATCGCCTCCTGCTGCTCTGGCGTCCTTCATGCCCTTGACCAGAGCGGCCAGCCCGGCTGAGTCGAGAAACTCCAGTTCGCTGAGATCGATGGCGAGGTTCACCTGACCGTCCTGAAGATGGTCGTTGAACAGCTGCCGCAATTCGGTTGCCTCCAGGGCGTCAAGACGGCCTGACAAACGAATGGTCAGAATGTCGATCTCATGGCTTCCGGTGCGAACGTCCATCATGGTTGTTGATCGACCACGTTCAGCCGCTTCTTTAGCGCTAGTGGAACGCGGTTGAGTCGAGCGAAAACCGCAGCGTCCAACGGTTCTGATCATCCTGTCGGCGATAGTCGATTGCGGTGGCGATCTGCTCGATGATCATGAGCCCATACCCCCGCACCTGTGGTTCGGTCGGTGGAGAAACCTGGTCTGCCTCGAAGGGCAGACCGGAGTCGGTCATCACCACAACGAGTTCGTCGCCATCGATATCGGCGCTGAGCTCTAGACCCGACGACTTGGCATGATCAATGCTGTTGTTGGCCAACTCGTGCACCGCCAGCTCAATTTGGCCCCGGACAGGTGCCGCCACCTCGTCCGGCAACGGGGCGAGACGTTCTGAGAGCCACGGCCCGATAGTCCGGAGTGCCAGGTGGTTCGATTCCAGAAGAAGGACGCTGGAGTCAGCCATGAGCGTCAGTCTCCACTGCGGTCGCCCGGATGATCAGGAGTGTGCGGTCATCAGTTTGTTCAGCGGTGCCTGCGTAGGATTCGAGCCGCTCGAACACCAGACCACCGAGTTCGGTTGCGGGAAGATTCGAGTCGACGAGAAGATCAAGCATTCGTTGTTCGCCCCACATCTGACCGGCAGGATCCTCTTGCTCAGTGAAGCCATCCGAACTTACGACGAGGCGGGAGCCAGGAGGTGCAGCTAACACTGTGTCCTCGACGGGACCAAGATCGGACAGCGGGAGGACGCCGATCGGAGGAACGACCGAGTTTATGGAACGGGGGCCGCTGTCGTCGATGTAGAAGATCGGTCCATGACCGGCGCTGGCGATGGAGAGCTGTCGAGAACCGGCATCGTAGGAGCCCGCCATAAGCGTCACGAAGAGGCCGGCGTCGGCTAGGTACTTGTGCACCCAGTTGTCAATGGTCTCGAGAACAGCGCCGGGACCTGCAGTGCCCGCTGACTGGAAGGCGGCCGTTGCTGCCGAGATCACCGTTGTCATCATCAACGCGGCCGGTAGTCCCTTTCCCGAGACATCTCCGGCAACGAAGTGCAGGACATCGTCCAGCACCGCGAAGGTGAAGAGATCGCCTCCCGCCGCTCGGGCCGGGTCAGAGCGGGCGAAGACGTCGACACCGGGTAACTCCGGTCGCCAGGTCGGAAGCGCCAGCTGCGCAAGTTCCGATGCGGTGTCGTGATCCCGCCTGGCAACTGCGCCTTCCAGCGTCTCGTGATGGTGGCGGGAGGTTTGTACTGCGCCCAACGCCATGCTGGCGATAGCGGTCAGCAGCTTGTGGTCGGCTGTGCCGAACGTTCGGTTGTCCCGGTGGGCATAGAGGCTACCGGTGAGCCTCCCGTTGCTCACCTCGACGCTGGTCCTGTTCGGTGCCCTGCCAACGGGTGCCCTGTCGTGGCTCTCGTCGTCGTGACGTCGCATCAGTTGATCGGTCGAATGGACCTGGTCACCATCGACGCTGAAGGTCAGGAGGTCAGCGGCCAGGAGATCGCGGGCCTTTTCGAGGATGGCGGCAACGGCCTCCGACTCGTCCAGCGACTCGGTGGTGATCGAAGCCAACTGGTACAGCACCAGCAATTGCTCGTTGACCTCCACCAGTGCTGCTGTCAGCGACTGCATCGGGTCGACATGCGTGGTCATGTCTGACAGTTGGCTCACTCGATGGTGAAGGCGAGATCGAGCCTTGTTAGCTCGAGAATCACTCGAACCGGGTCAGAAGGAGAGACCAGGATGAGGTCACCGTCTCGTTCCCGACAGTGCTTCATTCCTCTGACCAGTTCGGCCAGGGCCGTCGAATCGATGAATTCAACCTCGGCGAGAGAGACCAAGACCCGGGTGGCCGCGCCGCTGCCCGATCCGTCGAGGATCTGGCCCAGGATGGCTCGGAAGGTGTCTACTTCATGGGCGTCGAAGCGTCCGGCGAGCCGCAGTTCTACGGCATGGCTGGCGGTTGACTGCTCGGATGGAAGTGGGAGTTGCGTGATGTCCACCGGATGACCTCGGATCGACTGCGGGGTATTCACGTGTCCAGTCGGCAGCTACGGTCGCGTGTTGAAGTAGATCGCTCAGCGCTGGTCGATGCGAGGGTGATTGTCCGACCCATATCGACCTCGTAGATCGTTCCAACGAATGATGGCCAGATCCCGCAGGAACTCAACTGCCACCTTGCCAGCATCGACCTTGGACCCCGGTGCATCTATCCAGGTGACGGGTACCTCGGTCGTCCGGAATCCGAATTTTCGGGCCAGGTACAGGATCTCCAAGTCGAAGGAGAATTCATCGATCACCTGCCGCCTGAACAGACGCTCAGCAGCGTCGGCGGTGAACATTTTGAAACCACACTGGGTGTCGGAAACCGGCAGTCGGAACAGGCCCTTGACCAACAAACTGAGTCCACCACTGAACACTTTGCGGGACAGAGATTTGTTGGCAACGTCGGCCCCGTCGGCGGCTCGGGAGCCGACAACAACGTCGTAGCCGTTTTCCAGTTCGGCTACCAGCGCCTCGAACTGTTCGATGGGCGTTGACTGATCAGCGTCGGCGAAGAGGATGACCGAGCCTCGGGCCTGGAGCACGCCTCGCCGGACTGCGCTGCCCTTGCCGCCGTTCTGTTCGGCCAGCAGCAGGCGGAGGTTGACCAGCTCCAGATCTCTAACCAGTTCAGCGGTTGTATCGGTCGAGCCATCGTCGGCCACGATCAGTTCCCACGGCTCGCCCAGCGAACTCATATGAGTGGCAATGGCGCCGATGGTCGGAACGATCCGCCATTCTTCGTTGTATGCCGGTATGACAACCGAATAGAGGGGCTCAACCTCGAGCGGGACCTCGGCCCACACTCGGTAGGCGTCCAGGGTTCTGTTGGTCATGTCTGTTCTCCCGGAGTGTGGGTGAGATGGCTGCCCGCAACCGCGGCGAGAAGCAACGCCATAGCGATCACTTGCATGCGAATGAGATCATCGGTCGCATTGCGGCCGAAGAAGAGCAGGACGGTCTGGAACACGCCACCGGCTAGCAACACCAGGGCTTCTCGAATCCGGCCTGTTGACAGGTGGTGGCTGACGATCAGGTTGGCCATAGCGAACATGGCAGTAGCAAAGGCGTACCAGGCGAGCGGACTCGAAACACCGGCAAACTCCGGCCCGAAGACTCGTCCGAGCACGGTGCCGCCCAGGAAATAGGCCCCACCGACGAAGCATGCTCCCATGACCGCCACAACAGCCAGGCCGCTGTGGAGAAGGCCATCGGTGCTCTCGCCTCGTTCTTTTCGCTGGGCGGCCGCAGGGAACAACGTGGTGGCCACCGACCATGAAAGAAAGAAGACCGCCCGGCCAACGAGCGCAATAGCCGCGTAGACACCAGCCGTCTCGGGTTCGAGGAAGCGTTTGGCCATCAGCACGTCGCCGTTGTTGATGATGATTTGGCCCAACAGCAGAAGAGCAACCGGGAGGGTGTACGAAACGAGCTCGGCTTTGGCGTCGGCTGACATGGTGGGCTTTGGATCCCCACTCCGAGGGCGAAGCACACCTGTTCTTCTCATTCGGCTGGTAATGAGTTGCACGTGGCCCCACGTGACGATGAACGACGCGGTCAAACCGATGGTCGCTCCGATAACACCGAAGCCGGCGGCGACCAGGCCGATGCCAAGGGCAACCCGAGCCACCATCTCGACCACGAATGTCCAGGCCAATGGTTGGAACCGCAGCAGCCCCTGGAGGACTCCGCGGCCCACCGCCTGGGCTAGGTAGAACGGCATACCGAAGCCGAGAATGGCGAACGGCCACGCCGACGCAGAGTTGAAGAACTCGCTCCACCATTGAGAGCCGAGCATCAAGGCGGCCGCAACCGCGGTGCCGGCAAGGATTGCCATTCGCTGCAGTTTCTGCGCCAGCGCGACCGTGGCCGACGGATCGTTGTTGACCGCATTGATTCCCGCGAAACGGGCCGCCATCAACTGAAGACTGATAGCGATAGCGGTGACCAACAGCATGATGGTGACCATCAGGTTGGCGTCGGCGAACTCAGCAGGCGTCAGCCATCGACCAAGAAAAACGTTGAGGAGGTAGTTGCCGGCGTTGGCGACAAGCATCGCCAACCCGAGCGCAGCACCACCCGAGACCAACGCCTTGCTATCGCCTCCCGCCGGTGAGTCGCTGGCGGCGGCCGCTTGCTGGCTCGGCCTCGAGCGGGTCCGTAGATCCGTCGTCATCGATTCACGAGTCAGACGACAGTCGCCCGAGGTGCATGAGATGCCAATCAATCACTTCGGCCATTGGAATCCCGGTTGCTGCCAGATAGTTACGCTCGCCATGTTCAGCATTGAGGGTGGGGTCGTCCAGAAGTTTGGCGAGCGCATCGGCCAGGCTCATTGCGCTACCCGGTTCGAAATACTGTCCGATGAACCCTTCTTCCTCGATCACCTCGACGAAGTCTCCAATTGCCGGGAGCACAGCACTCCGGCCATAGGAACCAGCCTGATGAAGCACGCCCGAACTGCCGGTTGTTGACGTGTAGGGGAAGGCGGTGACCGTGGCGTTTCCGAACAAGCCGGGAACATCGTCTTCCTCCACGTAGCCGGTGAAGGTGACGTTGTCCATGTCCTGACAGCCTTCTTCGACCGACGCTAGGTACCCCTTTGAATTGGGGCTATCAGTTCCGGCGATCACCAATTCAAGATCGGTGTAGCCCCGGCCGGCGAGCTCTCTAACGGCATCGACCAGCACATCGACCGTCTTGTAGGTGCCCCACTTACCGAAGGCGAGAATCTGCCGTGGCCCCTCGTCGGGCGGTCCGAACTGGGGCTCGTCGATTTCTTCAAAACTGCCGTGTGGGGCCAGCAGCGCATTCTCGGCTCCGTAGCTCGACCGGAGAAACTCGACGTAGCGGGGAATGGTCAGCGCCACATAGTCGGTCTTGAGAATGGCGCGGGTGAGTGCCCGACCGGCGAGTTCCATCCCTTTCGCCACCAGCTTTGAGTCGGCGAATCCCGCATCTTGCATGTCGACGTTGTCGGCCAGGTTATGAAGAATCACGGCCGTCGTGACGCCGGCTCGTTTGAGCAGGGCCGGAATCAGGAGGCCAAGGCCACCGGCAACTTTGCTGTCCCCAAAAGTGGCGAACTGAAGATTTACCAACACCGCATCGACATTGGCCTTCTTGACTGCTCGGACCAGACGAAACGGATTGGTCAGTGCGTTGAACTCCCACGAAACCACCGCGTCGACCTTGGCGGCAGCCGTGGGGTCAGCCAAGGTGATCGGTGGGCCGGCATCGGTCTCATCGGCAAAGACGACCACGCTGTCGACCGATTGGTTGGAAGCCAAATGGTTGACCAGGTGGAAGCCGAACTCGTTCAGGCTGTTTCGGCCCGGAGGAAAGGCGGTGATGACGCCGATCCGACGTGGTGTAGCTCTGTTCATTGTTCTCTGTTCCGACGTCTTGTGCGCCAGCCGTTGTCGACCCGCTGCTAGAGGTGTCGGCAGGTCTTGCTACCTGCTTGAACAGTGATCTCTGACGAACAGCCGAAGGGTCACCGGTTGGTTGGTAGGACGAGGGTCGCAACGGTGTGCCCACAGCCGTCGTTGGTGATGGTGAGCCTGCCATCGAGTGCCTCGGCCAGTTGTTGGCACAAACCGAGGCCCAGTCCGAGGCCTTCAGAAATTCGAGCCGCACTTGCATCAAGCATGGTGAAGTCGTCAAACAAGCCTTCGATGCGGTCGGCATCGATGCCGGGTCCGGCATCGGTTATCTCAAGCCGCAGTTCCTCCCCCGAGATTGAGATGTCGAGGTTCACCGTTCCTCGATCGCCGTGGGTCACCGCGTTGTCGAGCAACTCATCCAGAATCTGAAGAACGCGACGTTCATCGAGGTTCACGACCCGTGCCTCATGAGAGGAGCTCACCGCCAGCAGATGACCGGTACGCATGGCCGTCAGTTGCCACCGTTTGCGAATCGAATCGGCGAGCTCACCTAGCTCGACAGGCTCAAGCTCTGGCGTGACATTGCCACTACCGAGTTCTACTAAATCGAGGAGGCGGGTGAGTAGTTGTCGGAGCCGGTCAGCTGAACGTGTAGCTGTCGCCAGATAGTCGGCAGCCTGCGTCCCTTCGACATGGGGTGTGAGAAGTTCCAGCATGCCGAGAAGTCCATTGAGGGGGGTGCGGGTTTCGTGACTCAAGGTCGACAGAAAACGTTCTCGGCTGCTGGAGGCGACGGCTAACTCTCGAAGCGTTTGTTCAAGGTCGGCGGTGCGTTCAGCTACCCGTCGATCGAGCTCCTGATTCACCAGCCACAGTTCCCTCATTCCGCGGTCGGCGATCTCTTCGGCCTCCCGCCGGGCCCTCCGTTCGCGTTCAAGCCGCCGCTCCAAGCGAGCGATGCTACGGGCAGCGTCGGCTGCTTGATCAGGGCTCTCGGTACTGGTCATGCCATCGCTAGTCAGCGATCGCCATTTTCACGGCTCGTACGTCGAAGACGGTGATCTCCTCACCATGGCCGCTCACGATGCGTACGTCGACGTCCTCGCCGAAACGCTGGCCGGCACCGAGGATGAGGCCTTCGGCCAGGACTCCGAGCCGTCGACTCGATCGATAGGTGATTCTGAGTACATCGTCTGGCCGATCTTCGAATTCGAACTCCGGTGGCTTGGCATCGGGGTGAAGCTTTAGAACCTCGGGATGAATGATGTCGTTGACTCGTCGGAGGAAGTCGTGAGTGCCAGCAGCTTCGTCCACCAGTTCGGGGTACCGGTCGGCCAGATGGGGAAAGGCATGTTGGCCGAGGGTCCGCACCAGTTCGTCAGGCCCAAGCCCTGTCATGGGGCAGGCAGCACCGACCAGGGCTGTCAGGTCGGAATCCGGATAGCTGCCCAAGGAGGTGTAGTGGCCGTCGATCTCGGCGGCCTCCAAGAGGTCGTCCCACACATCCTCTGAGTACAAACCAACGACTGCTTCTTCAACTGCGTTGAAAATGACGCCCTTCATTCTGACTCCTTGGATGCTGGGACCAGCACGGTGGTGGCCTTGTGTCGGTGTTCCTGTCGGCTGTTCATTGATTGTCTGTGAGTAGACGCTCACGGCGGTCAGTCAGGCTGGTAGCGGCCGAGTCGGCCATGACGTCCAATTCAGCGGCCAGAGTCTGGAGTTCGCCAGGATCTGCAGTCGTGGTCCGACTAGCCATCTCAAGGGCGGCACAGTTCTGAGCGAGATCGGTTGCTCCCAGCATCAATGCCGTTGATTTGAGTGTGTGGGCCGAGCGGGAGATGGTCACGTGGTCGTCGTCGCCAAGAGCCTCGTGGATGACGGTTCGGTGCCGGGTGAGCTCGTCGAGGAACGTGCTGATCACCGTTGCGACCACCGACCGGTCGCCCAGGTCGGCTACCAGTTGATCGATGGTCGCATCGTTTATCGACCCCGTGCTCTCGGCGCCGGATGGCTCAGATCCCCACTTGCTGATCATGTCGCCGAGATCGGTCAGAGAAATAGGTTTGGCCAGATAGTCGTTCATGCCGGCGTCGAGGCAGGCCTCCCGGTCGCCGGAGGTAGCGCTGGCGGTCGTGGCGATGATCACCATCGGGTTGTCTCCGGTCTCGTTGCGCCTGATACGGCGGGTGGTTTCGAGACCGTCTATGCCCGGCATGTGCCAGTCCATCAACACC
>CALHBU010000249.1 GCA_937930655.1 uncultured Acidimicrobiales bacterium
GCACGCACCCGGTTCATCCGATCAACCGAGATCGAGGCTGAGCAGCTCGAGGCGGTCATGGCCTCCGAGGTCAATCTGTTCGCCTGTGGCATCGGTGCGCCCCGGCCAGCGGTCGAGAAGGCCAAGGAGTTGGGCAAGATGACGGCCGCACTGATCGGGTCCCCTCGCCACGTGCACCGGGCAGTGAACTCCGGGGTAGATCTCATCGTGGCTCAGGGGGCCGAGGCCGGCGCCCACACCGGGACTATCGGCACCTTCACCCTGGTCCCCCAGATCGTCGACGCCTGTGGAGACATCCCGGTGCTGGCTGCTGGTGGTGTTGCCACCGGTCGCCATGTGGCGGCGGCCCTCGCTATGGGAGCGGCCGGCGTGTGGGCCGGCACCATCTGGCTCACCACCTCCGAGCACACCGGCCACATGGCTCCGGCGCTCGTCGACAAACTGCTCACCGCCACCTCGGCCGACACCGTCATCACCCGCAGCGAGAGCGGCAAGACGTTCCGCCAGATTCGCTCGGCATGGAGCGACGAGTGGGAAACCGAGGGGGCACCAACACCGTTGAAGATGCCCTACCAGGACGTGCTGGTTGGCGACCTTCTGGGGGCCATCGACGAGCACGAGGTGGAGCCATTGCTGCATTCCGGCGCCGGCCAGGGAATCGGCTACGCCAGCGAGGTCCGCCCGGTAGCCGAGGTCATGGCCGATCTGATGGCCGAGGCCGAGTCTGCCGCGACCGGGCTCAGTGCATGAGCGGCATCCTCGACGGCATCAAGGTTCTCGAACTCTCTCAGAACGCGGCGATCCCCACCTGTGGACGACTTCTGGCCGGATTAGGTGCCGATGTGGTGAAGGTGGAGCCACCGGGCGGCGACGCCATGCGAATGCTGGCCGGTCTCGGGCCCCACGAGTCCAAGGCCTACGCAGCCATCAACCCCGGCAAGCGCAGCATCGTGATCGATCTCATGAAGGAAGAGTCGTCGGAGGTAGTCGATGCTCTTTTCGCCTGGGCCGATGTTGCCCTGGTGGCCTTCAAGATGGCCGACCTCGCCCGGTACAAGATCGACTGGGAGCATGCCCGCACCGTCAACCCTCGCTTGGTTCACCTCACCCACTCTCCCTTCGGTCCCGAAGGCCCCGATGCTGACCAGGGTGGCTATGACGTCCTGGTCCAGGGCCGCAGCGGCATTGGCTTTGTCATGAATCGATCCGACGAAGGCTTCCCCCAGCCCACACGGCCGGCCATCGTCGACTTCAGCACCGGACTCACTTCGGCCTTCGCAGTGATGGCCGGTCTTCGCCATCGGGACCAGACTGGTGAAGGTCAACGGGTAGACACCTCGCTGTTGGGGACGGCGATGATGCTGGGGATCCCAACTCTCAGTCATTTCCCATCGGTCGACACTGAAGCCTTCGACGAGCTCGACGACGACCTCACGGCCATGCGAAAGGCTGGCGTCGATTTCGATACCCAACGAGAGACCTATGAGGACCGGGTGATGGTCGGCCACGGAGCCTTTCGGCTGTACTTCCGGCACTACGTCACTGCTGATGGCTTGATCTCGATCGCCGGCATGAGCGCCGGCCTCTACAAGAGGTTCCACGAGATCACCGGCATTCCCAGTCCCGGCACCCACGATCACACCGCCGAACCGTTCCAGGCGGCCGTCGCCCAGGCCGAGGAGCTGTTCACTACCAAGACCACGGCTGAATGGATCGAGACCCTGCTGGAAGCCGGCTATCCATGTGGTCCGTACAACATGCCCTACCAGGCACTCGACGATCCTCAGGTTCGGGCCAACGACTACGTGGTCGAACTCGACCACGAGGTCTTCGGGCACTACACCACGGTCGGCATGCCGGTGCAGTTCGAAAAGTCCGAATCGGCACTCCCCGGCCCATCTCCCGTCTTCGCCGCGCATACCGACGAGGTGATGGCCGAAATTGGTCTGTCCGCTAGCCGAGTGGCCAAGCTGACGGCTGACGAGGTCATCCTCACCCGCGACCTACAGCCGTAGGTCCCACACCCGTTAGGTGCCGGGTTGCTTCCAGTAGGTCTGCTTTCGGCTGAGCTTGCCGTCTCGGACGGGGTAGAGGTCGACGGCATCGCTGTTGAAACGGGTGCCGTGTTCGTCGATGCCGCTGACGGTGAAGGTCTGCACCACCATGTCGTCGAGGTAGCGAAGCTCCACATTGTCGTAGCTGAGGTCGGTCCAGCTGGCCTGCCGACGTTTGATCTCGGCCATAACCTCATCGATGCCGCGCAGCACCTTGCCTGTTGGCTGATCGCCCTCGGACTCAGTCCAGTGCATGTGCCATTCGAAGTCGTCGGTGACCGTGTTGGCCAGAGCGTCGCGATCGGCACGACCGAACCCTCGCATGAACTCTTTCATCACTGCTTCAAGATCAGCTGACACGATTCGTCTCCTTGTGCTGGGTCACTTGTCTTCTGCCGCTTTCGGTTTGAGTCGGGTGCCAGCCAACGGGTCGGCGGCAAGGGCCTGGGCAAACCACTCCTCGGCTGTTTCGGTCATTCCGGTGCGTCGGAGCGAGGTCTTGATTCGAATGGCTCCCATCGGTTCGTGGGCGGCCAGACGGTTTGCCAGTTCCTCGGCTGCTTCCACCACCGCGTTCTCCTGGCCCTCCCCATCGGGAACCGACTGAAAGGCAACACCAAGGGTCACCAGTTCCGGCCCGGTGATCCGATCGCCCAACAGCGCCATCCGAGCGGCAACCGCTTCCGAATGACGAAGACGCAGCCAGGCCATGTTCATTGGAGCCGCCATGCCCTGTTGGATCTCACCAACCTGGAGAAATGCCGAGTCGCCCGCTACCAAGAAATCACACGCCAATGCCAAGGCGGCGCCACCGTTGACAGCAGCCCGTTCGAGTACGCCGATGACGATCCGACTGGAGTTGAAGATGGCCCGGTGGACCCGCTGCCACTTGGAGCCGAAGTCTGGCACCCAATCGGGTTGGGGTTCGGCCGAGAAAGCCTTCAGGTCAAGACCGGAGCAGAACGCGTGTCCCGCTCCGCGGATGACGATGACACTGACCGACTCGTCTTCGTTAAGAGCTTCGATGGCATCGGCGAGCTGATCGGCCAGCGGACCGATCAGGGCGTTGCGACGCTCCGGCCGATTCAGCACCACATGGGCTACCCGATCGGTTGGCCGTTCGATGAGCACGTAGCTGTGGGTCATGACTTCTCCTCGGGTGTCGGCTCTACTGCTGATGGCTCTGCTGGCGATGGCATGGGCACCTCGGGCATCTGTCGCAGGGTCGTCAGGGCGTGGGCGGCCATGGTCTCACCCTGGAAGAACTTGGTCGAGACCAACGAAGTGAGGCCTCTCGTGTTCACCAACTCACCTCGAATGATGAACTGGCCAATGATCGGCTCGAAATAGTCACACCGCATGTTGATAGTGGTCAGCCAGTTCCGAGGCGAGGTCGGGTCTCGATCTGGGTCTCCGGTGTGCACCGTGTACAGCGAGATGAAGTCGACATAGGTCGGGGTGAAACCGCCGAAAAGCTGACCCTGCGGATTCTTGAGATTCTCCGGCAGGCCACATTCGACCTCGAGAAGACCCGGCTCCTCGACCAGAACCTTCCACTTCCAGGCTTCGAGCACATCTCCGGCGCCGTGACCTTGAGACACGAGCTGACCGGGTTCGGTTGCCGCCCAGGGGCGGTCGTTCGCGACACTCACGTGCGGCAGTGTCTCACTGTCTCGGTCTCATTGCCTCAGCGAGACGCACC